>JAKEHX010000142.1 GCA_022614795.1 Planctomycetaceae bacterium
CTAACCAGCGCTCCCCGGCCGAGCAGCAAATCCATCAGCTCATAGCCGGGCGATTCCCGCGGATCGTCGATGTCCCGCTTGTACGCAATCCCCAGGAGCAGCACCCGGCTGCCGGCCAGTGACTTTTGGCGCTCACGCAGCGCCGCATCCAGCCGCTCGACGACGTAATGCGGCATGGCCGTGTTGATCTCGCCGGCCAGCTCGATGAACCGCGTGCGAAAGCCATGCTGCCGGGCGATCCACGTCAAATAAAACGGATCGATCGGGATGCAATGGCCCCCCAGGCCCGGACCGGGATAAAACGGCTGAAAACCGAACGGCTTGGTCGCGGCGGCGGCAATCACCTCCCAGACGTCGATCCCCATCCGGTCGTAGAGCATCTTCAGCTCGTTGACCAGGGCGATATTGACCGCCCGATAAGTGTTCTCCAGGATCTTACACGCCTCGGCCACCTCGCACGACGAGACAGGCACGACCTGCTTCACGGCCTGCGAATAGAGAGCGCAGGCCAGACGCTGACTCTCAGCGTCGATCCCGCCAACGACTTTGGGAATGTTGCCGGCCGCGAACTGCGGATTGCCGGGGTCTTCGCGTTCGGGACTGTAGGCCAGGAAAAAATCGCGGCCGGCGACGAGGCCGCCGCGCTCGAGAATCGGCCGCACCACGTCGCGCGTCGTGCCCGGGTACGTGGTGCTTTCCAGCACGACGAGCTGGCCCGTCCGCAATGCCGCGGCGATCTGCTCGCAGGTCGAGACGACGTAGCTCAGGTCCGGGTCGCGATTGTCGGCCAGCGGCGTTGGGACGCAGATCAAAATCGCGTCGGGCTCGGCCAGCCGCCGCATGTCGGACGTCGGCTCGAAGCGGCCTTGCTTGATGCTCGACGCGATCCACTCGGCGGGCAGATGGGCGATATAGCTTTCGCCGCGGGCCAGCCGCTCGACCTTGGCCGCATCGATATCAAAGCCGAGCGTGCGAAAACCGGCGGCGACAAAAGTCCGCACCAGAGGCAGCCCGACGTAGCCCAGCCCGACAATGCCGACGACCGCCGTACGCTTCTGGAAAGGCTCGGCATTGGCCACGCAAGATTGCTCCCGCCCAAGGTCTATTTCGACGTTCCCCGCATCCATTCTACATACTCGGCAACCCCTTGTTCGACTGGAATTGTCGGAGCATATCCCAGAAGCCGCCGCGATTTCTCCAGGCTTGCGTGCGTCAAGGGCAGGTCCTCGCTCCGCGGCGGGAGCTGGTCGATCACGGCCATCCTGCCGGCTGCTTGTTCGATCAGCTCGATAAGCCGGCGGATCGTGATCGGCCGGTCGTTGCCCAGGTTCAGGCACTGGCCGACGACGCCGGCGGCGGTGAGGGCCGCCACGATCCCGCGGCAGATGTCGCTGACGTGCGTGAAGTCGCGGAGGACCGAGCCGTCGCCATGCAAGGGGAGCGGCGAGCCTTCCAGAATCTTGCGCGTGAAGACGGCCAGAGCCATTTCGGGCCGCAGTCGCGGGCCGTACACGTTGAAAAATCTCAGCGACACAAACGGAACCCCGTGCGACTGGGCGTAGGTCAAGCCGAGAAGCTCGGCGGCCCGCTTGCTGGCGCCGTAGGTATTGGCCGGCGTGCCCAGCGGCGCATCTTCCACAAACGGCGCGGCGGCTCCTCGGCCATAGACGGACGAGGACGACGCGAACACAAACCGCTCGACGGGATGTTGCCGGGCCGCTTCCAAGAGCGCGAGCGTTCCCAGAACGTTGTTCTCGACGGTTTCCAGCGGCTTTTGCAGGCTGAACGGCACGCCGGGCGCCGCGCCGAGGTGGCAGATCGCCCGCACCCGGTGTTTCGCGAGCAAGTCGCGCACGAGCGCACAATCGCGAAAATCCCCTTCCACAACCGCGACCTGCGCGTGCGCGGCCAGCGCCGCCGCATTGGCCCGCTTCAGCCGCGGATCGTAGTAGTCGTTGAAGTTGTCGAGGGCAATGATGCGGCCCGCGATGCCGCCCAGTCCGCCGCCAGCCGTGATGTGCACGAGCGTCTCGACGAGATGGCTGCCGATAAACCCGGCCCCGCCGGTCACCAGAATGCTCATGAATTGCGCACTAGCGGACGAAGTAATTCGACTGTTCCGCCATGATACTATGAATGCTCCTTGGCTACTTGACGAGAAAATCCGTCGGCTCGCGGCCCACGTCCGCTTCCCAGGCGGCCAGCCGCTCTTTGAGATCGGCGACGACATCCTGATGCATGAACAACACATCGCGCCGCTCGCCAATGTCGCGGGCCAGGTCGAACAGCATCTCGACGTTGCCGTCCTGAATGTACTTCCACGAGCCGTGGCGCACCGCTTTCTGCTGTCGGCCGGGGCGGTCGATGCGCCAGCAGAGCGTCCGCGTCATTTCCGGTTGCTTGCCAGTGAGCACGGGGAGCAAGTTCACCCCATCCAGCGGCCGGTCGGCTGGCGGCGATGCACCGGCGATCGCGGCGAACGTCGCCGCCAGGTCCATCGTGATGCCGACTTGCGACGTGACCTTGCCCTGCGGCAATTTCGCGGGCCAGCGCATCAGGCACGGCACGCGAATGCCCCCTTCCCAGAGCGTCGATTTGTGGTGAAACAGGGGCGAGTTGTCGGAATAGCGCTCGCCCCCGTTGTCGCTGCTGAGGACCACGAGCGTATTGTCGGCCAGGCCGTGCCTGTCCAGCTCCGCGAGGATCATGCCGACTCCTTCGTCCACTTTCTCGACCATGGCCGCGTACGTGCGGCGGTCGCCGTCGTACATGTTGGCCTTGGTCACGCTCGGCAGCGGCCGGCCCGGCGGCTGGAACGGGCTATGCACCGCCAGATGCGGCACGTAGAGAAAAAACGGCTCGCGGGCGTGCTTGCGGACGAACTCGGCCGCTCGCTGGTTGATGAGGTCGGTGAGATAGCCCTCGACTTTCGCCGGCGTCAGGCCGTCGCGCAGGGCGTACGTCCCGTCGTAATAGGCGTGCGTGTAATAGTCGCAGTGCCCGAGCAGCTCGCCGAAATACTCGTCAAAGCCGTGCCGAGTCGGGTTGTATTCGTCCTTGTAGCCGAGGTGCCACTTGCCAAAAGCCCCCGTGGCGTAGCCCGCGGCCTTCAGCATCTTGGGCAGCGTGGGGACGCTCGTCGGCAGGCCCAGGCCGTGAATATCGCTCTCGCGGACCCACTCCGTTCCCCGCCGCCGGAACGACTCGGCCGAGAAACCCATGGCCCACTCCAAGCCAACCCGCTGCTGCCAGCGGCCCGTGATGAAGCCGCAGCGCGTGGGCGTGCAGACCGGCGCGTTGGCATAAAAGTCGGTGAACTTGACCCCTTCGCGCGCCAGCCGATCCATGTGCGGCGTGCGGATGTCCTTCGCACCGTACGGGCCGGAGTCGGCATAGCCGAAATCGTCGATCAGGATGAAGACGATGTTGGGCTTGGACGGCGGAGCATCGGCAGCCTCAAGCGCGGCGAGCGGCAGCACGAGCAGCGAGCAGTTGAGTAAGAGCTTGCTTGGTTTCATGCGTTTCATGGCAGCAGCCATTCACTTCGGCAATCCAACCAGGTCGGCCGGCAGCTCGGTCACGTCCTTGGCCCGCTCGGCCGCCAGCAGCTTTTGCAGCTCGGCGACGCGCTCGGGCTCCGATTCCGCCAGGTCGCGCTTCTCGTACGGATCGGCGGCGAGGTTATAGAGCTGCGGCTTTCCCTGATTCATGGCGATCAGCTTCCAGTCGCCTCGGCGCAACATCCGGCCGCCGCCCATCGCGATATAGATCGTGCGACTTTCCTGCTCGGTGCTCTCTGCCGTTCCGGTCAGAGCCGGCCACTGGTTGATGCCGTCCCACCTGAGGTCGGCCTGCGGGTGGTAATCGACGAGGCTCGCCAGCGTGGGAAACCAATCGGCGACGTGCATGGGCCTGGTGTGCTTCCGCGGAGCCAGTTTGCCGGGCCAATTGGCAAACGCACAAACGCGGATGCCGCCTTCGTAAAGCGTCGCCTTCTGGCCCCGCAGCGGATCGTTCTCGCTGTTGAGCGGCGAGTGGCCGACCTCGCCGACGTAGGCGTTCTGGAGCGATTCGATGCCGCCGTTGTCGCTGGTGAAGATGATCAGCGTGCTCGCGCGCTGCCCCGTCGCTTCGAGGGCGGTGACGAACTGGCCGACTTTGGCGTCCAGTTGCGAGACCATCGCCGCCATTCTCAGCCGCGAGTCGTGCCGGGCCGGATCGTTGTCGAACTTCACGCCGTCGTAAAGCCGCTTGTATTCGTCGGGCGCATCGACGGGCGTGTGGACGGCGTGAAACGGAACATAGACGAGCCACGGCGAGCGTTTCTCTTCGATCCGCCGCACCGCTTCGGCGGCGATCAGCTCGGTGGCGTTCCCCTTCTCGTCAAACAGCTTTCCGTCGCGATGCCAGGTGTCTTCGTAGGGACCGCGACGATACTTGTGCGTCCAGGGATCAGCCGCCCCGGTCAGCGTGCCGTAGCCGTGGTGGAAGCCGAACTGGTTCGGGCCCCACTCGGTGCGGGCGCCCAAATGCCACTTCCCCGCCTGGTAGGTCTGATAGCCGATCGACTGGAGAGCTGAGGCGAGCGTGACCGTCCCCAGGGGCATCGCCCGCAAGTTGCTTGGGGCCAGGGCGTGCGGCCCAAACCGCCCCGGATAGCGGCCGCTCATCAGGGCCGTGCGCGTCGGCGTGCACACCGGCTGGACGTAATGCTGGTCGAGTTCGATCCCTTCGCGCACCAGCCGATCGAGGTGCGGCGTCTTGCTGAACCCGCCGTGCCAGCCCACATCGCTCCAGCCCAGATCGTCGGCCACGATCAAGAGGATGTTAGGCCGGCTTGCCAAATCGGCTGCGTTTGCGGCAAGATGCGGAATTGCAGCACCGGCAACCGCCAGGAAGAAACAGGCCAGTGCGGCAAATCGAAGTACGGCTGTCATGGCTGATCGAACTCCGGCTCGCAATGGGTCATCGGCGGAGATGATTGTCGTTCATCGGCCCGGGCCGGTCAAACGAGTAGCTGCGCTCTGATCCAACGTGGTTGAAGGGTCTTCGATGTTCACTGGCCCGGAAATCGTGGCGACGCTGAGCGAGCTCGGAGTGACGCATGTCGTGTGGGTCCCCGATACGGCGATCGGACCTTGGGAAGCGGCCTTGGACGCGGCCGGGAGCCTGCGGCTGATTCGGGTCTGCCGCGAGGGGGAGGCCTGGCCGCTGGCCGCGGGATTGCACTTGGGCGGCAAGTCGCCGCTGGTGATGATGCAGACGACGGGGCTGTTCGAATCGGGAGACGCGCTGCGGAACGTGCTCTTCGATCTGAAGCTGCCGATCTTTTCGCTGATCGGCCTTCGCAACTGGCTGACGCGGGATCGCACGACACGGCCAAGACTTATGCCGAGCCGATCTTGCGGGCGTGGGGCCTGGAATGCGAGTGGATCCTGCGGCCGGACGACAAGCCAAAATTCGCCGCGCACTTTCGCCGCTGCCGCGGCGCGGGCCTGCCCGGCATGGCGCTTTTGGCGGAGGGCGCGCCATGACGCTTCGCGGCGGCGATCATCGCTCGGGTAAGATGCCTGCGGTCGATGCACTTGAGGTGCTGGCCGATCTTTGCAGCGGCGACCAGATCGTTGTCACCAACCAAGGCTCCGCGCGGATTCTTCCCAAGCTGCGCCGCCGTCCGCTAGATTTCCACTACAACCCTTCCACCATGGGCGGCGCGGTTCCCCTGGCGCTGGGTCTGGCCCTGGCACAGCCGCAGCGCGAGGTGCTTGTTGTTTCAGGGGATGGTTCGCTCTTGATGAGCCTGGGCGTGCTGGTGACGGTCGTCAAAGCGGGCGTGACAAACCTCGCCATCGTCCTGCTCGATAATGGCATCTATGAAGTCACAGGCGGGCAAGAGACGCCGGCCACGCCGGCTGTCGATTACTGCGGACTGGCGCGGGCCGCGGGGTTTGCCAGCGCTTGCAGCTTTCAGCAGCTTGCCGATTGGCAGGCCCGGGCGGCCGATGCGCTGAGCGAGCCCGGCCCGAGATTCATCCGGCTGGCCGTGCAGACAGCGCCGAACGATTACCTGCGGTTTCCCACGCCGCCAATGGATGAGCAACTTGCGCAGCTGCGCCGCGCGCTGGGCGCGGCCGCACGTAGCTGAAGTCGCCAGACTTCAGTGGAGCAGGTGCATTTCGTTGCACTCATGCACCCTACGCTTGATCTTGGCCGGCCAGCCGCGACATTAGTGGAGGAATAAGGGGACCGACAATGTCCGTCGCACTACAGCCCGCGAAAACGCTCCAACCGCCGCCCACGGAGCACGTGCCCCAGCCTTACGACGGACCTTCCAAGGCGGAGGCGCTGGCGCTCCGGACGAATTACCTGATGCCGGGCCTGATTACCTACTACCGCAACCCTCTGATGCTGGTCGAAGGGCACATGCAGTACGTCTGGGACGAGACGGGCAAACAGTATCTGGATGCCTTTGCGGGGATCGTCTCGGTTTCAGTGGGACATTGTCACCCCGAGATCGTCGCCCGGGTCAGCGAGCAAGTGGGACGGTTGCAACACACTACGACGATTTACATCCATCCGGCGATCGGCCGGTTCGCTCAGAAGCTGGCGTCGCACATGCCGGCGGCCAGCGGCCTGTCGGCCAGCTACTTCACCAATTCGGGCAGCGAAGCCAACGAGCTGGCTGTTCTGCTCGCCCGCGAGCACACCGGCCATGCCGACGTGGTCAGCCTGCGCAATGGCTACCACGGCGGCACGCAGGGGACGATGGCCCTCACCGCCCACAGCACGTGGAAGTTCAAATCCAGCCCCGCGGCCAACGTCAAGCACGCCACGCCCGGCTACTGCTACCGTTGCCCGTTCGGGTTGACTTATCCGAGCTGCGACGTGAAGTGTGCCCGCGACCTGGAGCCGCTCATTCGCCACGAGACGGCGGGCGAAATCGCCTGCTTCATCGGCGAGCCGATCCAGGGGGTCGGCGGAACGGTGACTCCGCCCCCCGAGTATTTTGGCATCGTGTATGAGATTGTCCGCCGCTACGGTGGCCTGTGCATCGCCGACGAGGTGCAAACCGGCTTCGGCCGCACGGGCACGGCCTTTTGGGGATTCGAGAATTGGGGCGTCACGCCCGACATGGTCACTCTTGCCAAAGGGATCGGCAACGGCGCGCCGCTGGGAGCGTGCGTCGCGCGCCGCGACGTGGCTGGCGCCCTCACCCGCCGCCTGCACTTCAACACGTTCGGCGGCAACCCCGTGAGCATCACGCAAGGGCTGGCCACGCTGGAGATCATCGAGCGGGACGGGATTCAGGAAAACGCCCGCGTGGTCGGCGGCCATCTCAAATCGCGACTCGAAGTTCTTCAGGATCGCCACGCGCTCATCGGCGAGGTCCGCGGCATGGGATTGATGCTGGGGGTCGAGCTGGTCCGCGACCGGCAATCGAAAGAGCCGGCGACGGCGGAAACTGTCGAAGTGCTCGAGCTGGCCAAGGACCGCGGGCTGCTCTTGGGCAAGGGAGGGCTCTTTGGCAACACGCTCCGCATCAAGCCCCCCATGTGCGTCACCAAGGACGACGCGGATTTTCTGGCGGATTGCCTGGACGAAGTGCTGACGATTGTCGGCGGCTCTGAAAGCAAACCCAGACCATGACGAGGCATTGTCCGAGTGACGTCCCGCGTCGGCGGAACAAATTGCGCTAACGCGTTTGGGCCTCGTCGCCGAATTCCGCTTCCAGGTCGCGCGCCAGGCCGTGGTCGGCTGTCACCGTGTCATCCTCCCGCGCGAGCAGGCGGGCGCAGGTGTTCCACCGCAGGATCGCGTCGGGGTTGTCGGGCGCGGCCAGGCCCTCGGCCCGTTCATAACAGTGCATTGCCTGCAAATACCAGCCGGTGACGACGTGGCTGGGCACGTGCCGCGTGGACTCGGCCTTGGCCCACCGCTCGTGGATCACTCCTTCGTAATAGGCCCGGTCGTAATCGCTCGCCAGCCGCGGCAGGACCGCTTTGGCCCGCTGTAGGGCGGCGACATATTCGTCATCGAACAGATCGGTAAGCGCCAGCAGCATCGTCACCAGGGCCTGGTCGTTTTCGGGATCGACCCGGAGCACGTCCAGACAAATGCTCTCGGCCTCCAGCGGCTCGTTAAGCAGCCGGTAGCGGAGTGCCTTCTCCAGCGCCGCCGGGACAGCCATTTCAGAGATTTCTTTCAATCGTCGCATGTCTTACCTCCAATACCGAATATGGAGTGCGGCGACTTGTCGCCGCTTTAAGATTTTTGCCCGTCGTATCGCCGTTAGAATTCATCCCGAAAGGCACTCCCAGGAGTCCAAAACTCCCAAAGCGGCGACAAGTCGCCGCACTCCAAATTAGCGTTCCCCTTCCTTCGGACTGGACTCAGGTGCGGGCCGCGGGCTCACGATCTGAAGCAGCATCTGGATCGGATCGTAATACCGGTCCACGACCCGTTCCTTGAGCGGAATGATGGCATTGTCGGTGATCTTAATGCTCTCAGGGCAGACTTCAGTGCAGCACTTGGTGATGTTGCAATAGCCGATGCCCAGTTCCTTCTTGAGCAGCGGCACGCGATCGGCGGCGTCCAGCGGGTGCATCTCCAGACCGGCCACGCGGACCAAAAACCGCGGCCCGCAAAACTCCTCCTG
This sequence comes from Planctomycetaceae bacterium, assembly GCA_022614795.1. Lineage (GTDB taxonomy): Bacteria > Planctomycetota > Planctomycetia > Pirellulales > Pirellulaceae > CAYLLN01. The sequence goes on from JAKEHX010000142.1 coordinate 8,657, forward strand.
CTGCTCGTGGTCGCGCAGAACGTGGCACACGTCCTGGCACAGGAAACACTCGATGCACTTGCGAAACTCCTGCACGCGGTCGGCTTCGGCCTGCGAGAATTGCCGCGGCCGGTCCGTGCGCAGCTGAAACGCGGGAATCTTCCGGTTGACGCGAAAATTCCACGAAACGTCGCAAGCCAGGTCCTTGATCACGGGAAACGCCTTCATCGGACGCACGACGATCGGCTCATCGGCCGGGTACTTGTCGATGCGGTCCATGCAGGTCAAGCGCGGCCGGCCGTTGACCTCCGCACTGCACGATCCGCACCGGCCCGCTTTGCAGTTCCACCGCACGGCCAGGTCCGGGGCGTGCCGGGCCTGGACCTGGTGCAGGGCGTCGAGCACGACCATTCCGGGCGCGACCAGCACCGTGTAATCGACCATCTCGCCCCCTTGATTGTCGCCACGGAAGATGCGGAGCGTGATTTCTCCGGCCTGTGTGGCCGGGGTTTCGCGCGCCTCAGCCGGTGCGGTCTGAGCCGGTGTGGGTTCGGCCGGTCTAGTCTCGGCCAGCGTGGACTGCGCCATGTCAATTTTCCTTGAGGATCGCCGCCAGGTCGTCCGGCAGCGGCGGCAAGCTCTGGCGGTGGACTTCGATTCCCCCTGCTGCCTGCCGCACGATCAGGTTGACCTTGCCCCACTCGGGGCTGGCGTCTGGATAGTCTTCGCGCGTGTGAGCGCCGCGGCTTTCTTGCCGCACCAACGCCGCGCGGACCACCGCCTCGCTGATGTCGAGCATATTCGCCAGATCGAGCGCCAGGTGCCAGCCGGGATTGAATTGAATGTTGCCCGCCGCCTTCACGTCGCCAGCGCGGCGCCGCAAATCGGCCAGTTTTTCCAGTGCTTCCTTGAGGTCGGCCTCGGAGCGGACGATGCCGACGTTGCGCTGCATGAGCAGTTGCAATTCCTGGTGCAGGGCATAGGGATTGGGCCCCTGATCGCGCTCCAGCGGCGCGAGCGACTCCCGCGCCACGCGGTCGATCTGGGCATCGTCGATGGGGGGCCAGTCGGGCATCTCGCGGGCCCGCGCCGCGGCGAATTCGCCGGCCCGCTTGCCGAAGACCAACAAGTCCGAAAGCGAGTTGCCCCCCAGGCGATTGGCGCCGTGCAGGCCGCCGCCGACCTCGCCCGCGGCAAACAGTCCCGGCAGCGTCGATTCCTGCGTCTCGGCGCCGACGCGCACGCCC
>JAKEHX010000143.1 GCA_022614795.1 Planctomycetaceae bacterium
GACCAGCTCCGGATCGAGCCGCAGGCGGTCGTTCACGCCGCAGGTCGCCGCGAACCGCCCCTTGTTCGTCGAGCCCAGGATCGTTCCGCCCAGGCTCAGGATGCCGGACGTGTTCTTGTGCGTGAGCGGGATGTAGCTGACCGGATCGGCCAGCCCCTCGTAGCCCCGGAGAAAGCCCACCACTTCAAAGCCGTGCAGGTTGGCGCTTTTGACGACGCCGCGAATGACGGCATTGAGACCGGGGCAATCGCCGCCGGCGGTCAGTATTCCAATCCGCGGGCCGCCGGGCGCGATTCCCTCCACGGGCTCGCTAGGCGACTGGCCCGTCTGGCGGCGGTCGTCATCGAGGCTTTTTCGCTTGAGCGCCATGTCCGACCCCGGTGACGCAAACCGCCCTGCCGGCGGTGCTTAAGGCGGCCCAGCCGGCGTGCGCGGGAAAACAAACCCTTGCGTTGGAGCGGCTGCCGCCGGAACATGGAGAGGCAGACTTGAGTTTCATTGGCGGTCATGCCGGCCGCAAGTGGTCCTGCATTGAAACGCACTGGCGGATTCATTTAATGCAGAGACGCCGAGGCGCAGAGATCGCACAGAGGAAGGATGAAAATAATGTTCCGATCACCGAACATGATCTCCTCCTTTCAATTCCCGATTTCTTCCTCTGCGCCTTTGCGCCACTGCGCCTTTGCGTTAAAGGGAGTGCTCGTTGCAGTTTTGTGGACGTCGAATTCACTATCGATCCTGGCATTGGACTTGCCACAGACCGACGTCTTCACCGCCGGCGAGGACGGCTACCACACCTACCGCATCCCGGCCTTGCTCGTGACGCAGAAGGGAACGCTGCTGGCCATCTGCGAAGGCCGCAAGACGGGCCGCGGCGACCACGGCGATCTGGACCTCGTGCTCAAGCGCAGCACGGATGGCGGTAAGAAGTGGGGTCCGCTCGAGTTGATCCATGAAGAAGGGGGCACGGCCAAGGTGACGATCGGCAATCCCTGCCCCGTGGTCGATCAAAGCACCGGCACGATCTGGCTCCCGCTGACTCGCGACAACGACCGGGTGCTGATCACCTCCTCGTCCGACGGCGGCCAGACCTGGACCAAGCCGCGCGACATCACCGCCGAGGTCAAGCTCAGCGGTTGGAGCTGGTACGCCACCGGTCCAGGCAACGGCATTCAGCTCACGCACGGCCAATACAAGGGCCGCCTGGTCATTCCCTGCGATCACCGGGTCGGCGGGAACAAAGACGACAAGGAGGGTTGGGACAAAGCGGGCCGCTCGCACGTCATCTATTCCGACGATCATGGCCAGACGTGGAAGCTCGGCGGTGCGACCGACTACGCCATGAACGAGTGCGCGGTCGTGGAGCTGGCCGATGGCACGCTGATGCTCAACAGCCGCAGCTACCGGGGCAAGGCCTGCCGCGGCGTCTCGCTGAGCAAGGACGGCGGGGCGGCCTGGGAGCCGACGACCGACGATCCGGCCCTGGTCGAATCGGTCTGCCAGGCGAGCCTGATTCGCACGCGCTGGACGGGAGAGCAGAAGGAGTCGCGCAACGACGTGCTGCTGTTCGCCAACCCAGCCGTCCCCAAGGGCCGCCATCACCTGACCGTGCGGATGAGCGGCGACTTTGGCAAGACGTGGCCGCGCTCGCGGTTGGTGTGCGAAGGATCGTCGGCCTATTCGTCGCTGGCCGCGCTGCCCGACGGCGAAGTCGGCCTGCTTTACGAACGAAACGACTACAAGCAGCTCACTTTCACCCGCTTCCCGCTGACGTGGATCATGGAGACGAAGGATGCGAAGTGATCGAAGTCTTTCCGCCATTTTCCTGTCCGCGATTTTCCTGTTGCCTGCCTTCGCGGACGAGCCCGATCGCTCGCCGGTCGATCTCTTGCTGGGACCAAATGACGCCTGGCTGGCCGCCGTGAACCAGACCGCGGACACCATCTCGCTCGTCCGCACGGCTGACGGCAAGGTGCTCGACGAAGAGCCCGTCGGCGATCATCCGAGCGGCATCGCCCTCGCGCCCGACGGTAAGACGCTGCTCGTCAGTTGCCACTACTCGGGCGAAGTGGTGCTGCTGGAAGTGCAGGGGGAGAAGCTCGCCCGCACGGCCGCGATCGACGTCGGTTTTCAGCCGCACGGAATTGCCGTCGCGCCTCGCGGCAAGACGGCGTATGTCGCCACGACGGCCAATGCCCAGGTCGCGGTTCTCGATCTCGATCAGCGGCAGGTCACCGCGCGGATCGACGTCGGCCGCTGGCCCCGGCACATGGCCCTCTCGCCCGATGGCTCGCGCCTGGCCGTCGGCACCAGCGGCGATCGCGGGCTGACGGTCGTCGATACGAAGGAGCGGAAGGAACTCTACCGCGAGCAGTTCGTCGGCCTGAATATCGGCCATCTCGCCGCCTCGAAGGACGGCCAGTACGTCTATTTCCCCTGGATGGTCTATCGCAACAATCCGATCAGTCCCGGCAATATCCGTCTCGGCTGGGTCCTCGCCAGCCGCATCGCCCGCCTGCGGCTGGATGGTCCGGCCCGCCGCGAGGCCATGTCGCTCGATCCGCAGGGCAAGGCCATCGCCGACGTGCACGGCCTGGCACTCACCAGCGACGAGTCGCGGCTGATTGTTTCCGCCAGCGGGACGCATGAGCTACTGGTTTATCGGACCGAAGGGCTGCCGCTCAAGGACTTTGGCGGCTCCGACCATATCGATCCCGAGCTGCTCAAGGATGCGGATCGCTTCCATCGCATCGAGCTCGGCGGCCGGCCGATGGGCCTGCGAATCGGCAAGGACGACAAGACGGTTTATGTCGCAAACTACTTGGACAACAGCGTGCAGGTCGTCGATCTGGCCGATCGCAAAGTTGCCCGGACAATTCCTCTCGGCGGCCCTGAGGAGCCGTCGCTGGCCCGCAAAGGCGAAGCGATCTTCCTCGACGCCCGCCGCAGCCTCGATCAGTGGTACAGCTGCCACACCTGTCACTACGACGGGGGCACCAACAGCGTCCCCACCGACACCACCAACGACGGCACGGCGTTCACCTTCAAGACCGTCCTCGATCTGCATCACCTGAGCGAAACCGGCCCCTGGACGTGGCACGGCTGGCAGACCGACTTGCGGTCGGGCATGCGAAAGTCGCTCACCGAAACGATGCTCGGCCCCCAGCCGACCGAAGACGACGTGGACGCGATCCTGGCCTATTTTCAGACGCTCACCAGCCCCCCCAATCCGTTCCGCAACAAGGACGGCTCGCTGACCGACGCGGCCCAGCGGGGCAAGACGATCTTCGAGAGCGACCGGGCCGGCTGCGCGAGCTGCCACACGGGCCCGCACTTTACCGACGGCGAGGTCCACGACGTCGGGCTCGGCTCGCGCAGCGATCGCTACAAGGGCTTCAACACGCCGACGCTCCGCAATGTCTATCAGCGGGTCAAGCTGCTGCACGACGCCCGCGTCGATACGCTCGAGGCCCTGTTAACTGGCCCGCACGCCCCGGAGAAAGTGGCCGGCACGGGCGGATTAAGTGAGCGGGAAGTGAAGGATTTGGTGGAATATCTGAAGTCCTTGTAGCCCGCCGGCAATCGACGCGAACAAGCAATCCTTGGTACTCTGTACTGAGTACTGGGTACTGAGAGGTTGTGAATCTTTCGTAGCTGAAGTCGCCAGACTTCAGGTTTTTCCGCGGATTCGGAACTCTGGCGAGTTCCGCTACGGGATTCATTCACA
>JAKEHX010000144.1 GCA_022614795.1 Planctomycetaceae bacterium
AGCGCCTTTACGATCGCCTGCGTCCGCGCGGGCATGGGCATTGGCATTGTGGCCGGGCAGCCGCAAGGATTCCTGACCCGCGGCCTGGCGACCCGATCGCTCCAGCCGCAGCTCGGCCAGGCCTGGATCGCCTTCCTGTGGCAGAAGGGGCGGCAATTGACGCCGACCGTGCGGGCGCTGGTGCAATTGATCCGCGAGCGCTTCGCGAAGACAAAGTCGCCTCGCGGCCGCACCCAAAACATGTAGCTGAAGTCGCCAGACTTCAGGAAATTCCGCCTGAACTCTAGCGCCTTGCAGCTACGACCCGCCTCTTAATACAGCTTTGAGTTTTTCATCGCTTGCAATTTGATTGCAGCCATGCCGTGTGATCACCACAATTGCGCCATGTCCGACGTCACACGTATCCTCTCGCAAATCGACTCTGGCGACCCGGCCGCAGCGGAGCAGCTTCTGCCGCTAGTGTACGACGAACTGCGGAAGCTGGCGGCGGCTAAGCTCGCGCACGAGAAGCCAGGGCAGACGCTCCAGGCGACGGCACTGGTGCACGAGGCGTATTTGCGTTTAGTGGGTTCCGCGGGTCGGCAGCGGAGCTCAGAGGTCGGAGGTCAGAGGTCGGAGGTCGAAGGTCAAGGATCGGAACCGAGCCAGCCGATCTCCGACCTCCGACCTCCGACTTCCGACCCCCCAACCCCTAGCCCCCAGCAATTAGGCCCTCCGCGCTGGGACAGTCGCGGCCACTTCTTCGCCGCCGCTGCCGAGGCGATGCGGCGGATTCTGGTCGAGAACGCGCGTCGCAAAGCGAGTCTCAAGCGCGGCGGCCAAATGCGGCATTTGCCGCTGCGCGACGAGGTGGCCGAAGCGGCCACCAGCGCCGAGGAGCTGCTGGCGCTCGATGAAGCGCTCGACAATCTGGCCGAGGCGGATCCACAAGCGGCAGAGTTGGTCAAGCTGCGGTACTTTGCCGGCCTTTCTATGGAGGACGCGGCGGCGTGCCTGGGGATTTCTCCGCGAAATGCCTATTACACCTGGAGCTACGCCCGCTCCTGGCTGCACCGAGCGATCGCCCAACCATCGTAATCCAGCCGGCCAGTCTGCCACGGAGGTTTTGAGGCTTTTTGGTCGTTTTTTGCAGCTAGCGCCGCCAGAATACGCATTGTCAGTCGTGGAACCCGGCGGAAGCGAGCCAAATCTGGCCCCCGGCTCCCGGCTCCTGGCTTCTGGCTACCTCAACGAGGGTCGCATCATGAACGAGCGCCTGATTTATGAGCGAGCCGTGCAAGTGCCGGCCAAGGACCGGTCGGCATTTTTGGACGGCGCATGCGGAGATAATGCAGCGCTACGCAAACGGCTGGCCGAGTTGCTTGCCGAGCAGGAGAAGCTGGGGAGTTTCCTCGAGGCGCCGGTGGCAGCGATCACGATCGAGAAGCCGATCAGCGAGCGGCCGGGGATGATGATCGGTCCCTACAAGCTCATGGAGCAGATCGGCGAAGGGGGTTTTGGCCTGGTCTTTGTCGCCGAGCAGACGCACCCCGTCCGCCGCAAAGTCGCGCTCAAGGTCATCAAGCCGGGGATGGACACTCGCGAAGTCGTGGCCCGCTTCGAGGCCGAGCGCCAAGCCCTGGCGATGATGGACCACCCTCACATCGCCAAGGTCCTCGACGCCGGCGCCACCGACTCCGGCCGCCCCTATTTCGTCATGGAGCTGGTTCGCGGCATTCCCATCACCGACTACTGCGACCAGAACCAGCTCACGCCGCGCCAGCGGCTGGAGCTGTTTGTGTCAGTGTGCAATGCGGTCCAGCACGCGCATCAAAAGGGGATCATCCATCGCGACATCAAGCCGTCGAACGTGCTGATTACGCTGCACGACGGCAATCCGGTGGTGAAGGTGATCGACTTTGGAGTGGCCAAGGCCCTCAATCAGCAGCTCACCGAGCGGACGATCTACACGCGGTTTGCCCAGCTCGTCGGCACGCCGCTGTACATGAGCCCGGAGCAGGCGGAGATGAGCGGCCTGGACATCGACACGCGGAGCGACATTTATTCGCTGGGCGTTTTGCTCTACGAGCTGCTCACCGGCACGACGCCGTTTGACAAGAAGCGTCTGGCGACGGCGGCGTACGAGGAAATCCGCCGCATCATCCGCGAGGAAGAGCCGCCGCGCCCCAGCACGCGGATTTCCAAGTCCACGGCATCGCTGGCCACGATCGCCGCCCATCGCCGCATGGAGCCGGCCAAGCTCTCGAAGCTGGTGCGCGGGGACCTCGATTGGATCGTGATGAAGTCGCTGGAGAAGGACCGCACGCGGCGGTATGCGACCGCCAACGGGCTGGCGCTCGACGTGCAGCGATTCCTGCGCGACGAGCCGGTGGAGGCTTGCCCGCCGAGCACGGCCTATCGCCTCAAGAAAATGGCCCGCAAGCATCGCTCGCTCTTGGCCACGGCGGCGGCGTTTGCGGGATTGCTGCTCGCCGCGACCGCTGTGAGCAGCGCGCTGGCGGTTTTGGCCACTCGCGCCGAGCAGAGAGCGGTGGCCAGCGCATCGCGGGAGCGCGCAGCCGCCGATGCCGAGCGGCAGGCCAAGGATGCAGCCGTCAAGGAGCGGCGCCGGGCGGAGGCGAGCGAAGCGGAGGTCAAGACGCAGCGCGACACGCTGGTCAAGTCGAATCAACAGTTGCTTGACACACAGAAGGAACTGCGTTCAGCGCTTTACGGGGCGCTCATGAACCAGATTCCCGCCGCCTGGCAGGCGGGAAACCTCGAGCGGGCTCGCGACTTACTAGCGCAGGCTCGTCCGGCGGCGGGGGCGGAAGACCTGCGCGGCTTCGAGTTCGATTATTGGAATCGCCTGACGCACGGCGAGTTGCGCACGCTCCGGTTGCCCAGAATGCTACCGCGGAGCCCGGTGATCAGCGCCTCGGCAGCGCGCATCGCTGGAGTCGTCAGAGTTTTCAACATCTCGTATCGCCTTCAGGTGCGTGATACCGCCACGGGAAACGAACTCTTTTCGCGAGCGATCCCAGCGGATCACGTGTGCAGTGACATCGAGTTCAGCGGCGATGGTTCGCGCGTCGTCTGGGTCCAGCGCGAATCCGGTTCGGGCGAATCAACGTCGGAGAGCCGGCCCGCGCGGATTCGCCTTCAGGTCTGGGACCTCGATCGCCAAGAGCTGCTGTTGTCCAAGGACGACCTCTACCACGGTGGGCGCGGGGCCGCCCAGGTCTATCTCAGCGCCGACGGCTCGCGGGTGGCGCTCATTCCTCACGCGGCGGAAACTCCGGAGCCGGGAAAGGACCCCAAGACGGCCTTTTCCGTCTGGGAAGTTGCCAGCGGCAAAGAACTGCTGCGCCGGATGATCGATCTCCCGCTGCGGTACGTGGAAGGCAACATCAGCGCCGACGGAACGCAAGTCGCGGCGGTGGTGGAATCGACAGAGGGCGTCGTGCCGCGCCGTTTGCAAGTCTGGAGCGTGGCGGATGGCCAGGAGCGCCCCGAAATGGCGCTGGGGGACCAATTTCACTTGGGGGGAGTCGCCTTCATCCCACAACAGAACCGACTTCTCGTGGCCGGTGTGACCCCCAATTTCGAGCAGAGCCTCATGCAGGTCCGCGACCTGGAAACGGGGAATCTCGTTGCCTCCTGGCCCGAGCCGAATTTGAGCGCAGAGAAACGCTATGCCATCTCCCCCGACGGCACTCAAGCAGCGGTCGTTTCTTACCAGAGTCACCTGCTCGTCGTGCGCGAGATAGCCACCGGCCGCATGCTCTTGTACGGCCGGGCCCACGAAGGAAGCATCGACGACGTGGCATTTTCGGCCGACGGGACGCGCGTGCTCACGGTCGCCGCTCACGGCGAGCTCAAGGAATGGGCCGTGCCCCCCGCGGATTCCTCCGCTTCCGAACAAATAACATTGCTTCGCGGCCTGGCGTCGCTGACCCTGAGTGCCGACGGCAAGCGTCTGGCGCTCTTCAAAGCCGACAATCCCGCCGCGGTTGGGCGCACGCCCGGCGAAGTCACGATCCTGAGTGCCGACAGCCTCCAGGAAATTGCCCGCTGGCAGGTCGAGGCCAGCGTGCGACGGAACGCCAGTCTGCCGATGATGTCGCTGGCCCCAGACGGGACCGCGGTGGTCTTCACGTCGCGCTTTGCCGACGTCCCCTACCTCAGCGTGTGGGACGTCGCCACGCGGCGGATGCGGTTCGAATTGGGTCCTGACGAGCTGGGCTCCAACCTTTACTACTACCGGGACCTCCAGCCCTTCAGCCCCGACGGCAAGCTGCTGGCGATCTCTACAACGACCACTGATGTCCTACAGTCAGGCGTCGAAGAGCCTCAGATCAAGATCTTCGATAGTGTCACGGGAGAACTCCGCGCCGCACTTTCTCCCCGCGCAGGAGACTTGCGCTGGTCGAATTGTGTGGCATTCAGCCCTGACAGCCGCTTCCTGGCCGCTGGAGGCGGACTTGCCGGCAACGGACCTGGCGAGTTCGCCGGTCACGTGGTGGTCTGGGAGGTCGCCAGCGGGAAGGTCGTGCACCAGTTCACGCACCCGTCCGTCGTCTTTTTCGCGGTGGCCTTCAGCCCTGACGGGACAAAACTTGCCGTCGGCAGCGGCGCGGTCGCCGCGCAGGTGTTTGACGCGCGCGGCCAGATCGTGCTCTGGGACCTGGCCAGCGGCAGGCGGATGCACGTGCTGGAAGGTCACAGCGCGTCGATCTTCGACCTGGCCTTCTCCCCCGATGGCAGGCGCCTGGCGTCGCTCTCCCCACAGTCGTCCGCCGCGGAAGTTAGCAACACCAGGGGGGAGATCAAACTCTGGGACGTCGCCTCCGGCCAGGAGCGGCTGACGCTCCGCGTTGCCGACGGCTCGGTCTTTTCGATTTTGTTCAGCTCCGACGGCCGCCGGCTCATGGCACCGGTTTGGAACGCGCCTTTCAGCTCGCTTTCGGTTTGGGATGCCACGCCGCTGCCCGCCAGCATGGAGGCATTTGACGTCGTCGCGCGCCTGATGGAGGAAGTGTTCTTGCCAGAGGCGGTCAGCGAGCGACTGCGGCACGACAAGTCGCTGCCGGAGGACATTCGCCAGGCAGCGCTTGCGCTGGTCAAAAGCTGGCCCGTGGACAGCAACTTGCTCAATGCCGCGAGCTGGCAAGTGGTCGCGCAGGCCGGGCAACCGCTGGAAGCCTACCGCCGCGCGCTGGAGGCAGCCGAGCAAGCCGTGAAGATCGCGCCGGATGACGGGTATATTCTCAACACTCTGGGGGTGGCGCAGTACCGAGTGGGGCAGTACGCCCAAGCCAAGGAGACGCTCACCAAAACTCTGGACATGAACGCCGATCCGAGCGATGGGCCGCTGCCGGGGGACCTGGCCTTCCTGGCGATGGCCTGCCACCAACTTGGCGACAAGGACCAAGCCGAGGCACTCCTTGCGCGGTTGCGCGAGCGGATGAAGCGGGGCAAGGGTATACGGAACCCCGAAAACCATCGATTCCTCCACGAGGCCGAGAAGTTGATTGATTCGCGGTGATTCTGGCACGAAAAGATGGTCGGCGGCCACGACGATCCCGCCGCTGGGGTTTGTAAATCGGCTCGCGGTCGGTCAGCTTCGCCAGGTTCCGCAGGTGC
>JAKEHX010000145.1 GCA_022614795.1 Planctomycetaceae bacterium
ATCAAGCGCGGAGCCAAGTGCAAACGAATGGCCTGCGCCCTCGACCCCGACTACCTGCTCCGCGTGATTCACAACGCTAAAATCGATGCGTAAGCCCTGCCTTGCCGCCGGTTTGCGCCTGAATTACGAGGATTGGTTCAAGCCCCTATGATCCGGCACTTTCTGGGCAGCCGGCCGACTTTCTGGGCAAAAGGGACTTTCTAGGCAAAGCCGATGCGCCAGGTCCAAAGTTCAAACTCCAAATACAAAGTACGAAGGCAGTTACCGTCGCTTGCGTACGCCTCGCCCGGGCCATTACCATTCCCGTTCTGGCGAAAACTCTTCGCCCAGTCCACTTTCGCATATCGGGGGCTTCCCATGCCGGCACTCACGATTGAAGGCAAAGCGATCGGCGCACGCAGGCCCCTCTTTGCCGATTGGTCCATCCCGTTTCCGCCCGACTGGAGCGATGCCGGCGGGGTGACGCTCCGCGACCTCATCGATCGGGTCGTGCGGGCCGAAGTCCAGGCCTTCCGCCAGCGGCAGGAGGACCGCCGCATCTTCCGGGCCTTGACCGCCCGGCAGATCGAGGCGGGAGCCGCTCGAGGCAAGATCGAATCGGGCGGCAGCGAAGTTCCCGTGCAGCCGGTCGATGAAGACGAAGCCGTTGCCGTCGCCTGCCAGGCATTCGAGGACGGCATTTTCCTGGTGGTCATCGACGGCGAGGACCTCCGCGAGCTCGATCGCGAGATCCACGTGCAGCCCGACAGCCGTGTCACCTTTGTCCGACTCACCTTGCTGGCTGGAGGTTAACGCATGCTCAAACCCGATCAGGCGAAGGCCAGGCTGGCCGAGTGGCAACTGCCGGAAGACGAGAACCGCCTGGCCGACGGCGTGAAGCAGTTGCCGGCGGCGCTGGGCGAGCTGGCAGAGGTCGTATTCAATCTCAACGAGGATGAAGAGGACAATGTTGACTGGCAAGTGCAGCAAAAACGGCACCAGCAGGCAATCCTTCGCTTCGATCGCCTGACCGCCAAGGAGCGGGCCCAAGTCTTCAGCCTCGTCTCGCCCAAGATCGCTCCGGCGATGGAGGCGGCGTGGCAATTGCTCAAGACGATCCCTTATCAGACGGGCTATAGCGGCAAAGCGTTTCGCGCCCCGCGCAATCCCGAACTGGCTGCGGACAATCTCAGCGGCTTCATGAACAGTATGGGCAAGCTGGGGCGGCGCTTTCGGCCGGACACGCTCACGCCCGCCTGGCTCGCCGCCTGGGTCCCGCATATTGAGGCCGACTACCAACCTGTAGACGCCGCTGTCGGAAAGCTGCTCGCCGCCATACTCAACCGGCCCGGCGCGGAAGCTGATGAGATTTTTGAGATTCTCCGCCAATCGCTCAGCAATCAGCACGAAATCGGCGCCCCCGGCGGGCACGTCTATACGGCTTTGCTCCTCTCCAATCGCCAGGAGGGATGGGAACTCATGGAGAAGGCTCTCCTCGCTGCCCAGCGGCAGGAGGGGCTGCGGCAGGCGATTCTCGAAGCGGTGGATGTGGCCCACCCCGAGGCCTTTCGCCGCATCGTGCGGCTGATCCTCGAGCACGATCTGGCCCGCTTCAGCTCGGTGATCCGGGCGGTCGATGTCTGGTTTGGCGACTTGTGGGCGGCGGCCAGCGGCGGGGTCGTCAAGAAAATGCTCACACAGCTTGTCGCGTTTCTGGAAGACCCGGCAGCCCGCGCGAAAGCCCTGGGCGGCAAAGATCCCGAGGCAATCTTCCTGGCGCTCTGGTGCGCCGCGACGGAAGACGCCTTCGCCAGCGTGCCGCTCGCCGAAAAACTGCTCTCCGCGAAATCGGTCGAGATGCGCTATGTCGCGGCCCGGCACCTGGCGAATCTCGACCTCGATGTCGCCAGCGTCGCTCTCATTCCGGCTCTCGACGACGAGGACCTGCGCGTCGCCATCCTGGCGATTCCCGAAGGAAGTTATCAATCGGACCAGCCGCTCCCCGGCCTGAAGACGGATGACCGTTTCGAGCGGCTTGAGAGGCTGGTCGAGCGCGTGACCGACAAGCCGCAGAAGCTCAAACCGCTCGTCTGGCCGTGGACCGAGCTGCGCGTCATGCGGTCGCAGGTAGCGGACTGCCTGCTCGGCACGCTGGGCAAGCGGCCGGCGACGCGACTGATTCCGCATCTATCCAAGCTCGACTCGTATACGCGGAACACTGCCGTCGGCCTGATCGTCGCGGCCAAACCGTGGAACGACGCCACGCGGCAGGCCGTCATCAACCTGGCGGGCGACACGGTTGCCGACGTGCGTGAAACGGCCTTCAAGGCGCTCCTGAATGAGACGCTTACCGCCGCCGAAGTTCAGCGATTGGAAAGCTATCTCGCGCGCAAGACGGGCGACCTGCGGCGCGGCGTGCTCGCCCTGCTGCTGAAGCAGGACGACGCGGCCGCCCTGGCCAGCGCCGGCCGCCTGCTCGCGGCCAAGGACGGCAACCAGCGGCTCGCGGGGCTGGAACTCTTGCGGCTTTTAACCGATGCCAAGCGCTCGGTGGCCGAGTGCCGCCGGCTGGCCGCGGCCTACCAGGCGGCCCGCAAGAAGGTCACCAAGGAAGAACAGTCGCATCTGGACGAGATCGCCGCCGACCGGGCCGCCGTGGCCACGCTCGACGACGCCTTGGGCCTGATGAATCCGGCCGATCGCACGCCGGTCGTCGCGCCGCGGAACCTCAAGGTACCGATGATTACGCCCGCCGCGGTCGCCTGCCTCAAGTCGCTCGACGACCTGGTCCACGAGCATCGCCAAACGTCGATCAAGTACAAGTCGTACGTCGGTGAGCAGGAGGAATTGCTTGGCAGCATCACGTGGGGCTTTCCCAGCCCCAATTTCAGCAAGCCGCGAGAGAAGCAGCGCGATAACCTGCCGCTGACGGACGTCTGGCTCAAGTGGTCGCAGGAGCGCGGCAAGGCACTGCGCGACAAGGACGGCCTGGAGCTTGTGCGCGCGCAAATCTGGGCGAGTCTCTCCGACAGCTGGGAAGGGGAAGACTGGACGCGCTGGGCCAAGAAGTCGCCAGCCAGAAAGAGCGCGACCAGCACGCTTTCCGGCGGCCAGACGTTCGTCAAGCTGCGCTACGGCGAGGTCGTCGGCGAGATCATCGACTGGCTCTTGTTCCTCGCGCCCCTTGACGCCCGCGACTATTGGCTCGACGCCATCGAAACCTCGTTCTCGCTCGTCCCCGAGGCCGACATGGCCCTTTTGGGCCAGCCCAAAAAGGAAGACAGCTACGGTGAAGAAGACGAGCAAGACTGGCGCGCGGCCAAGGCCTTCGAGCTGTGGCCGGAGCACTGGTCGAAGGTCGTCCAAATCGCGGGCCAAGACCCTGCGCCCCAGCAGCAAGCCCGCTTGTGGCGGCTGATGCACTGGCGCGACCAGCCATTTGCCGGAGCGCGTCGCCGCCGCGTGGGAATCGATCTGCTATTGGCCGCTTATGACCAGGGCGCGGCCAATTTGGCGGATATTGCGGACCATCTCCTGGCGCCGCGCGGCGAGGGAACGTACAGCAACGAGGACTTTGGCCTGCTCTCGACGCTCACCGAGCGCAAGCACTCGAAAGACATGGAAGCGTGGCTGACCCGGCATCCCGAAGTGCGCGAGCTGGGCGAGCGGGCGGTCGCGCGCATCCTGGAGCTGGAGCTGACGCGCGGCGACTCTCCCACGGCGGCGGCGCTCCCCGCGCATGCGATCAATACTCTCTACGGAGTCGAGACGCTCCGCCGCATCTTGCACGCCCTGGGCAAGGCCGAATTCAAGCTGGGACACGCCTGGCGCGACACGGGCAAGCAAGACCGCCGCCAGACCCTGACCAAATTGGCGCAAGTCGCCTTTCCAGCCGACGGGGAAACTCCGGAAGACTTTGCCCGGCAGATGAAAGCCGCAGTCCGCGAGGGACAGTTTCCCGAAGAGCGGCTGATGCAATTGACGTTTCTCGCCCCGCAGTGGACCAGATCCGTCGAAGCCTACCTGGGCTGGGAGCAGATGAGCGAAGGGGTCTATTGGTTCCTGGCTCACATGCGCTATGTCTCGGGCCTGGCCGAAACAGCCGCAGCGGCGGCTGGCGCGGAAGACGACGCGGCCACGGAGGAAGTCGCGGACTCGGAAGATGCGGAAGAAGTTGACGATGACGACTCTTCCGATGGCGAAGCGCCCCCCAAGCCGCGAAAGCTCTCGGCCTGGGAGCGGCTGATTCTGGAGCGGACGCCGCTGACCGACACGGAGCGCAACGAAGGAGCAATCGACGTTGCCTGGTTCCGCCGCACGCACGAGCAATTGGGCGACAAACGCTGGCAAGCTCTGGCCGCAGCCGCTCGCTTCGCCGCCAACGCCAGCCAGGCTAAGCGGGCCCAGTTCATCGCCGACGTCCTGCTCGACAAGATCACCCGCAAGGAGCTGATCGACGGCATCAAGAAAAAACAGCTTAAGGACCACGTGCGCCTCTTGGGCCTGCTTCCCTTGGCGAGCGGGAAGAAACGCGAAGCCGATCTTGTAGAGCGCTGCCAGGTCCTCCGCGAATATCGCCGCTATGCCAACCAGCTCAGCGGCCTCACCAAGCCGGCCGCCCTGCGGGCCTGGGACATCGGCATGAAGAACATGGCCCAGACCGCCGGCTTTGCCGACCCGCTGCGACTGGAGTGGGCGGTCGGCGCCGAAGCGGTGAAGGACCTGGCCAAGGGGCCGGTCGCCGTGAGCAAAAGCGGCGTCACCGTCACGCTGTCGCTCGACGAGCTGTCGAAGCCTTCAATTGCGGTCAGCAAAGGGGATAAGGAACTCAAATCGATTCCGCCGGCGATCAAAAAGGACAAAAAGGTGGCCGAGCTGACGGCCCGCGTCACCGACCTCAAGCGACAGGCCTCGGCGATTCGCCAGTCGCTCGAAGCCGCCATGTGCCGCGGCGACACCTTCACCGGCGGCGAGCTGCGCCAGTGGTGCGGCCACGCCCTGCTCGCACCGCTCCTCACGCGGCTGGTCGTCATCGGCGAGGGAATCGCCGGCTATCCGGACAAAGGGGGCAAGGCCCTGCGCGACCATGCCGGCAAGCTGGAACCGGTGAAAACGAATGAAACGCTCCGCCTGGCCCATGCCCATGACCTGCTCGCCGGCAACGCCTGGCAAGACTGGCAGCGCGCGTGTTTTCGCTCCGAGCGCGTCCAACCCTTCAAGCAGGTGTTTCGCGAGCTGTATGTCCTCACCAGCCAAGAGAAAAAGGACGGGGCCGTCTCGCATCGCTACGACGGCCAGCAAGTCCAGCCCAAGCAAGCCCTGGCCCTGTTCGGCAGCCGCGGCTGGAACACCCAGGACGGCATTTTCAAGATCTTTCACGATTTGCAACTGACCGCGAACGTCAATTTCCAGAGCGGCGTCACGACGCCCTTGGAAGTCGAAGGGTGGACGCTGGCCGGCGTCACCTTCACGAAGCGCGACGAGTGGAAGCCGACCGCGCTCGCCAGCGTGCCGCCGCGGCTGTTCAGCGAAGTGATGCGCGACCTGGACCTGGTCGTGAGCGTGGCCCATGCCGGCGGCGTCGATCCCGAGGCGAGCGCCTCGACCGTCGAAATGCGGGCCGGCCTGTTGCGCGAAACCTGCTCGCTACTGGCTCTGAAAAACGTCCAGCTCAAGCCGTCGCATGCAGTGATCGACGGCGAATTAGCCAACTACAGCGTGCATCTGGGAAGCGGCGTCGTCCACAAACTGCCGGGCGGGTCGCTGTGCATCGTGCCGGTGCACGCCCAGCATCGCGGGCGGCTCTTTCTGCCCTTCGCCGACGACGATCCGCGGACCGCCGAGGTCGTCTCCAAAGTCCTGCTCCTCTCGCGCGACCACGAAATCCAGGACCCGACGATCCTGGAGCAGATCAGGCGCTGAGCTTGCCAGCGGGGTTATAGCGGATTCTCTGTTTAGACCTTGGATTTGACAGGGCGCCCCTATCGCCAAGAAAACGTCCAAAGCGAGAAATCGACGGAAATAATCTCGAGCTTCCGCGCATCCAATGCAGGGGGCCGGAACTAGACGGATCGGAAATCCGTTGTATGTTTGAAATCGCGAGTTTTCAGCGAACCATTCCCTCGCCGCAGGCGTCTAATCATTCACAGCCCATGGTTCCGCTGGAACCTTGGATTAACCGAGGTAACTGGCAATGTTGATATTGAGGCCGAATTCGATACGTGAAAAACGATGCCCAGGTAGCATCGCCGGCCAGCCGGCACTGTCTTATCCGAGACAGAACCCGCTGCCTGCGCTGAATCCCCAGGGAGAAGCGCTGCGCTGTTGACGCTCGGCCCACCAGCCAAACGGAGCTTTTCAAAGCCCGGTGTCACAGCGACATCGGGCTTTTTTCGTGCGAATCGGCAATTCGGGCCGGTAGCTGAGATGGTCTAGCAGCGGTCTGAAAAGCCGCAGAAGCGGATTCGAGCGCCGCCCGGCCCACTGTGCGCGCTTGGCGGCGCGCAAACGTACGGCTCGTTCGTCTATTGGTGCGAGGACACTGCCCTCCGGGCACCGCGGCGCAGCCGTGGTCGGCGGAGGGATGGGTTCGATTCCCATACGAGCTGCATTGAGAATTGGTGCTTGTTTGGTCATTGGTGCTTGTGATTTGGAGCTTTTCGCGAAACACGGGGGGTTTTTTTTCGCTCGACCCTTAACCGGGCAGGTGAGGGTTCGAGTCCCTCTGGTCCTACTTGCTCATTGACAATTTGGTTGTGAATCGCAAGCGCCCATGATGTAACGGCAGCCTGCTGCCTTGCCAGGGCGGAAGAGCGGGTTCGATTCCCGCTGGGCGCTCTGCTCGTTTCAGGACGTGGGAAAGTCTGGCATTCCGCGTGCTTCGGGAGCACGAGACCGCTGGTTCGAATCCAGCCGTCCTGACTGTGAGGATTTCAGATTTAGGATTTCAGGTTTCAGATTTGGTCATTGGTGCTTGGTCATTGGTCATTCGATGCTAAACATTGCGGTGGGTCCCGTGCTGGTACGGGAAGGTCCGCCTGTGGCGGATTAACCGCCCCGTCGCAGGTTCGATTCCTGCCGCCGCAGCTGGGACAAGTCCAAGGTCCTAGGTCCAATGTCCAAAGTCTGACGTGTCCCGACCTTGGACCTTGGACGTTGGACTTTGGACCCAGCCCCCGAACCTTTGAAACTGATGCGGGGTCGTCTAACGGTAGGACAGGACGCTCTGAACGTCCTGATGTTGGTTCGATTCCAGCCCCCGCAACTTGCGATCGGAAGTCATCCGGCCGGATGAGGAGCCTGTCTCGAAAACAGGTGCGGCTAGACCGTTGTGGGTTCGAGTCCCACGGCTTCCGCTCAACCCAACAAATGACCGATGACAAATGACGGATGACAAATGACAAATGACTGATTTCCGTCCTCGCGGAGCAGCCTGGAGTGCTCGCCACCCTGTCACGGTGGAGGTCGTCGGTTCAAATCCGATCGGGGACGCTCGCATGGCCCGGTACGCAAACTGGCAAAGCGGCGAAGCTCAGAACTTCGTGATCGTTTGTGCCCTTCGCGACCACCCGCGCCACTTCGAAGCTGTTCCGTAGCTGAACTCGCCAGAGTTCAGGCGGAGTTTCCTGAAGTCTGGCGACTTCAGCTACGTGTTTTGAACCAGCCACTTCGAAATCATGCGTCGGTTGGGCATTGGCAAGCCCCAGTGACTGTAAACCACCCGCTCTTGGAGCTTTGCAGGTTCAACTCCTGCCCGGCGCACTTCAATCTGAAGTCTGAAATCCGAAATCTGAAATCGTTCCGCGGGTGGGCCAGCGCCCAGCCGAGCCTCATAAGCTCCGCCCGCCGGGTGCGACCCCCGGACCCGCCACTTGTTTGACTTGATCCCGTGGTCCAACGGCGAAGACGCCTGGCCGACATCCAGGAAAGTGATGGTTCGATTCCATCCGGGATCACTGCGATTGGGAACTACGGTCTGTAGGTGCTGCGGCTGCACACCGCCTTGGTAAGGCGGAAGCCCGGGTTCGATTCCCGGACGGACCTCTGAAACTTGGGCAGCTCGTCCAACGGGAAGATGTCTGGCTTGCAACCAGGAGATCGGGGTTCGAATCCCCGGCTGGTCCACTCCAAGTAGCAGGTACACTCCGTGTGCCGTTGCTGAAAAGACGGCACACGGAGTGTGCCTACAACTAACGCCTGCATCGGCTCGATGGTGAAACGGACATCATGCCGCGGTTCTAACGCGGAGTTCCGGGTTCAAATCCTGGTCGAGCTGCATTCGTCATTTGACTTTCGACATTCGACATTTGTCTCTCTGGTATCTGTGGTGTAGCGGTCGCTGCATGCCTGGCTGTGAACCAGGAGGTAAGGGTTCAACTCCCTTCGGATACCCTGGCCGCCCTTCGCGCGATGGGCGGCATTACACGAGTGTGCTCCTGGGAGAGCCGGCAGCCTCCAAAACTGCTCTACGGGGTTCGACTCCTCGCGCTCGTGCTCACGTCCCGATGGTGTAGCGGAATCGCATTGGACCCTCCGAAGGTCCAGGCCCTGGTTCAAATCCAGGTCGGGATACTGAAAATGTCGAATGTCGAAATTCAAATGACGAATGAGACCTTCGTCATTCAGTTTTCGACATTCGTCATTAATGTCCTCGGGGTGTGCCGGATGAGCACGCGACCCCGCGAAGGTCGAAGATCAGGTTCGATTCCTGACGAGGACGCTGAATTCTGGACCGAAACAGCGACGCTGGAGCCAGACGGTACGGCGGCTGCCTGCAAAGCAGTTTCCAGTGGGTTCGACTCCCACCGGCGTCTTTCCAAGCAACGCAGTTCCGTAGCTGGAAAGCGCCAAAGAGCGCAGGTCACGGCGGCGTGACTTTCTCCCCGCCGGCGATCGTGAGCATCGCGCGGACCGTGGCGGCCGGCGTGTTTTCGTCGATCGCAAACACCGAGCCGTCGGCGCGAGCGGCCTGGGCACATTTGGGATGGCCGCTGGAAATGCCGCGCCCCGCCCCCGTTGCGCCCGACTTGGCATTGATCGTCATGGGCATCTGCGAGGCGTCGAGGTCCCGCGGCTCCATCCAGTGGATACCGGAGTTGTGAACCTCGACCACGAGAATCGTATTGCCAGAGCCGTCGGCGATGTCGGCGAGCTTCGTGGCTTTCGCTCCCGGCCAGGCCGTGCCGGGGCGACCACGGCGACATAGCTGGTCTGGCCGGCGCTTCCCTTGCCATCCGACGGACATTGAAAAATCTTCAGTATGGTGCCAGCCAGCTGGCTATTGTTCGGCCCATCCCAAGGCTCATCAAAGCGGTACAGGTCATAAAGCGCCTGTTGTTCCAGGAATGGCAGGATCAGTACCCGCCAACTGTGCATCGGTTTGCCGCTCGCGTCGGCGACATAGGCGGGCGGGAAGGACTTATAGACGTCGTGGTAGTTCTGGAGGGCGATGGAGATATGGCGGAGATTGTTTTGGCATCGTGCTCGCGGCACAGGCATGCTGCGGTAGGGCGGGCTCACGGCGGGCAGCAGGATCATTATCGCCAGAAGCACAATTCCAACGACACTTGTTTCGAGCGGCTTTCGCTGAAAGGCGAAAATGGCTATCCCCATGGCGCCTGCAAACGCGGCGATGCACAGCACGCCCGGCCCGATCCACTGATACGCGGCCCCCGCCACGCACACGGCCGCCATCACGGCGAGCAAATGCCGCAGGCCAAATTGCCACGGCCTGGCGGGCGGTTCCGGCTCGGGAAGCTCCGGCGGAAGTGTGCTGTGCATGCGGATGGTCCTGGCCTGCCTCTATCATCGCATCCTGCGAGGCGGCGTGCATCCATCGTGTCGGGAAGAGCGGCAGGAGCGCGGGGCGCCTAACGCTGAAACCAGCGGTCAAGAAGCAGGCTGAAGCCAGCTGGAAACCAATTGGCGGCGGTCTTGCTGACCATCGCCTGAAAGGAGGCCGTTGAACTACTCCGCGAAAGGCCGAATCTCGCATTCGCTTTCCGCGCCCAGCCGCCCCGGCGCGTCCACTTGCACGAAACGCTTGGTCCACTCAATCGCTTGTTCCGGCGACGCGAACTGTAACACCGCATAGCCGGCCACAAGTTCCTTCGTCTCCGCGAATGGACCATCGGTGACCATCCGCTGGCTGCCCGAAAATCGCACCCGCGCGCCCTGGGAACTTGGCTGGAGCCCTTCACCGGACAAGAAAATGCCCGATTTCGCACCTTCCTCGATGAAGGCGCCCATCGCCGCCAGCAGCTTCTCGTCGGGCATGACGCCCGCCTCGGTATCACGATCGGCCTTAAGCATGCCTAGATAACGCGTCGTTCCCGGCTTGCGGGCGGGCGGCGGCGCCGCTTGCATTTCCGCTTCCTTGTCCCGCCAGCCGCCCGCCTGCTCGGCCGGATCGACGGGGAAATCGGCCAGCTCAAAGAGCGGGCGCACGTCGACATCGCCAGCTTGAAAAGGCATCCGCTTGGCCCAGGCGACGGCTTCCTCGAGGGAAGCGGCCCGTATTAAGCAGTAGCCGGCGACCAATTCCTTCGTCTCGGCGAACGGTCCGTCGGTCACGGTGAACTTGCCCTCCTTGTAGTGGATGCGCTTGCCGTGCGAGCTCGGCTGGAGGCGGTCGCAGGCCACCAGCGCGCCGGCCTTGGCCAGCTCGTCCAGATACTTAGCCGCTTCCGCATTAAATGCTTCGTCGGGAAACGTCCCCGCCTCGAATTCGGGGGTTGCTTTCACCAGCAGCATGTAGCGTCGCATCGCTATGTATCTCCCTCTGGCTCGAAATGGACTAGGCCTGCGGGCAAGAAACGGGCGCATTGCACCCGTTCGGCCATGAGGTAGTCGTTCGGCGCGGGCGACATTCGACAGGCGACATCAGAATTCTACAATTAGGGACCGCTACTCGGACGGTGGCCACCCTCCGGTCCTGTGTGACGGTCCAGAGACTCCGCAATCCGCCGTAGCGTTGAATCTTCGATTTGACTCGGGTCGATTGCTGGAGCGGGCTGAGTTGCACGTGGCTCCAGCAATCCTGCCGGCTTGGCAGCCGCAACCTGTTGCCAGAATGCACACAGCTCATCCCAAGCAACTCGCGAACTCGGACCGAGCCACTCGTAGAAAACCAACGGCCCGAATGGACGGTGCAACGCGATGTTCTGGATGTCCTCGATAATGCCCACGACAGCCAATTCCTGGGCGTTTTGGTCCCCTTCAATCAAGCAGCGTTCGAGCACAGCAAACGCGGCGGGGAACTCCACCAGTTCCCCGCGCTCAAAACTGTCTACCAGGTAGTGTGCGACTACGGACGCGTCGTTGTAGTCGCCCCGTTCGATTTCACCGTCCCAGAATTCGAGGTGTTCCTGCCACGTCGAGCCGATGTTCGGACATGCGGCGAGAAAGGCGGGGATTACGTCGGATGCTTTCATTCCGTTTCCTCCCCGCCGCGGCCTCTTCTCTCTCAGGCGACGGCAGCTTACTTCGCCTCTCCTTCGGCCGCTGCGGCCACTGGCTCGGGCTGGGCAGGAGGCTGGCCGGCGGTCACCAGCCCCTTGAAGTCGAGCCGCCGCGGCTTGTCTTCGTCGTCCTTGATGGCATCGACG
>JAKEHX010000146.1 GCA_022614795.1 Planctomycetaceae bacterium
CGGAAGATCAACTCAAAACGGCCCTCGACGAACTTCCCGGCTGGGAAGTCCGCGACGGCTGGCTCCGCCGCACGTTCAACACGCCCGGCTGGGCCCACACGCTGATGCTGGCCCAGACGATTGCCTACCTGGCAGACTCGGCCTATCACCACCCCGACCTGAAGCTCGGCTACGCCGTCTGCACCGTGATGCTCCAGACCCATGCCGTGAAAGGACTCACCAAACACGACGTGGAGCTGGCCAAGCGAATCACCGAGATCGCGCTTTGGAAGCCCCCCGCGGGTTCGGCCCTCGACGGCTATCCGAAGAAGTGGGTGACCTGATCCGCAGGACTAGCGTCTCGCTTGTCCTCCCTCGGACCCGCGCTATGACTCATAACTCACAGCGACTCTGGGCCACGCCGCTTCCAAGTCCGTTGCCCCACTGCGAATCTGGTTAACAGCGATTGGCGGCACTTTTGGCCGCGTTCACACCGAAACTCCAAGTGCCGCCAGCACTTGCGCCTGGTTAACAGGTTTTCGCGAATTGTGTTCACCTGCGCTCGCAAAAAAGCCGTGTTTTCTCGCGTTGATCGCCCCTCTATGGTTGACAAGGGGAAGAAACTCGGGGTTGCCGTTAACCGCTGGTTTTTGCCATCACTTTGGGGAGTGGGACTGCGTTGTTGCGCACTCCCACTCTCGACGGTTTCCACCAGATTGCCAATGAGCATCAGCCCCCGCCGGCAATTACGCCGCCCAGGCCACCCAAGATTGTATCAAGAGTACACTTACTGTCAATAGACATACTACATATTGTATGTACACTTCCATTGACCTACTATATATAGTAGGCGGCCCCCTGAAAGACTGGGCGAAGACTTGCCCAGCAGCGCGAGCTCGCCCTCCCGAGTCGTCGCCCTCCCGAGTCGTCGCCCTCCCGAGCGACTCGCCTCGGGCAGCGATGCGAATGCTCCACCCGTTTGCCGCCAAACTCTACGGCTTAGCCTGGCGCTGCTTCTTTTCTTCCTCTTTGCGGATCTTGTATTCGGCGATGATCTCGTCGGGATTCTCCTTGAAGTATTCAAGGCAACCGGTGCAGCAGACGTAGTATTTGACCCCGTTGTGCATCACCTCGATCGTCCCGGCGCCGCCGGTCACCACGCATTCCGGTCCCGACGAGCCCTTGCCAAAGCCGCTCCCCTGGCGCGTGTATCCGACCTCGGCCAGGCGGACATATTGATCGGCGTTCCCTTTCCGCTCCAGCAGCACCAGCAGCCGATCGCCGTCGGCGACAAAGCGGATGGAAATGCGGGCAGGCAATCCCTCGCGGGGCTCCGCGGCGACCAGAAGTAGCTTGCCGTCATCGTCGAGCTTGCCGGTGTAGCGCAGCTCCTCGCCTCCACCGGTCGCCGTCGCAATCAGCTCGTATTCCCCGTCCTGCTGGCCCCGCACCAGCTTGATCGCCGAGAAATACTTCCCCTTCGGTTGCTTGCCGACCAGCGCCACCCCCTTCTCGAAACTCCACGCCCAGTCGGCTTCTTCGACCCAGCTGTCCTTGGTCGAGCCGCGTTGCGGTTGGCCCACACCCTTCCACTGGCCGACGAGCTGCTGGATTTTCTCCAGCTGCTTTTGAGCGGCCGGATCGATCGCCGGCTTGGGCTTGTCATCCGCCCAAAGCAGGCCCGCGAGCAGAACGATTAATACGGTAGCGGCGCGATGTTTCATCGAAGCACCTGGGGCACGGCGACTTAAGACGCTATGTCTATATTGTGGCTGCTGGCTCTCTCAGATGCAACACCGGAAGCCGATCAAACGGGCCGGCCTCGTACAAATTGGCGAGCCTACAGATTGCCATTCCGGGCAAAGACCATAAACGTGCCGTTGTCGGCCACGGGCAAGAGCGGCAGCCCGGCGTGGCCGCTGACCTTGTCGCTGCTGGCCTTGCAGCCGGGATACCAGACGATGCCAAACGAGAGGTTCCAATACTGCTCGGAGTAGTTCTGGTCGCCGAGCGGATCGCCCTCTGGGGCGCTGGGAATGCCCCAGGCAAAGCCGCCAAACAAGGCGACCGAGTGGCTCAGCGGCGCTTGGCCCGACAATCCGAGGATCCACTCCGCGGGCTCCTCCGCGGCGCCGACGTAGAGCCAGGTGTCGCCGCCGAACGACCAGTTGCGGTGCCAGAACAAGTTGGCCTGGGTCAGGCCGCGCACGCGGAACCGGTCCACGGTATTGGACTGGATGCGTTGCCAGTTCATCCGCGAGGCCCCCCAGATGCCGAATTCGTTGCACTCGTCGATCGCATAGCCGACGATGCCACGGGCCTGCGTCAGCAAGATCTCCTGGGCCTGCTCGCCGAAGTGGTTGTCGTAATTGACGTCGATCACCGCGCCCCAGGAGCAAGGCACTCCGCCGCACACGTCGCTGCGGCGATAGACGCCCCCGGTGAAAAACATCTGCTGCTCGGCCGACGAGCTGTGCAGCGGATCGGCGCCGTCGTCGCCATCGCGGCCCGACAGGTCGTAGCCCGCGTAGCTCCCACCCAGTTGCACGCGGACCGGGCAGTCCCACCACCCAATGCCCATGTTGATTCCCGTGCGAAATCCCTGGCTGCCGGGATAGTCGTCGTCGGCCCGCGTCCGCCAACTGTCGGCGGCGAGGAAAATACTCGTGTTGTCCCAGCAGCTGCCATACCCGCATTCGCAGCCGTCCGCGCACGCTGCATCGCACTCCGGCAGCTCGTCGAAGCAATCGGCTGAATCAAAAGCCGCAAGCCGGGTCTCGGTCTGGCCGCGGATGATCCATGGCTCGCCTTGTGGTGCAGGCATCCCGCCTGCAGGTGCAGCCGAGACGGCCGCACCACAAATTGCCAGCATCAATACGCAGCCAATGCCAACGCTGCATACCGCTTGATTCATGGAACAGTCCTTGTTTTGGTCGCCTTTCGCTCCGCGAAGGGTGCCCCCGCGCATGTTCAGACGCTCGCTCGTCGTCAGATCGGTGGGGCGCCGCCGGCAAATCGAGACAATCCGGCATGTCCGGCAAAGGCGTTACAGCCGGCAAAGTTTGACAAAGTGGGGCAGGCTTCTAGCCTGTAGGCCCAGACTCCGTCTGGGCCAGGGCGACGCTGGAGTATCGATCGTCAAGCTGCGCCCCTGTCCCTCACGGAGTGAGGGACTACTTGGCCAGCTCGGCTTCCAGCACCGCCATCACTTCCTGCGAGTCGGGCGAAGTCGCCGGAGCAAAGCGGGCGACCACGTCGCCATTGCGGCCGATCACGAACTTCTCGAAGTTCCACTTGATGTCGCCCGCCCCTTTCGGCTTGGTGTCGATCGTGGTCAGGTGCTTGTAGAAAGGCGCGGCATTGGCGCCATTGACTTCGATTTTCGAGAACAGCGGGAACTTCACCTTGTACGTCTCGGCGCAGAACTGTGCGATCTCGGCTTCGGTGCCAGGTTCCTGCCCGCCGAACTGGTTGCAAGGAAATCCGAGGACCGCCAGCCCCTTGCCGGCGAGCTTCTCGTGCAACTCTTCGAGCGGGGCGTACTGCTTGGTGTTGCCACACTTGCTGGCCACGTTGACCACCAGGACGACCTTGCCCTTGTAATCGGCCAGATTCACGTCCTGGCCGGTGATCGATTTCATCGTGAAGTTCAATGCGGCCGGGGCCTTCTCATCGGCTTGCGCCGACGAAACAGTGGCCGCGACGACGCTTGCCAAGAGCAGCGTGTTCCATTTCATGGTGAAGACTCCTAAGGCGATTTCTATGGTGGGAGGTTTTGCGCTATTGCCGCGTCACTGCAAGGCGCGAGGAGCGGCAGCCGCGGAAGTCCCCTCAATTTAGCCGGGAAAGTGGTTGATTTCCAGGGTTTGGCAGCGGAACCGGGTCCCTCTCTCGTCCTCGCCAGGTCCACTCACCCGATCATCGCATCCAGTGCCGCCAAAGCCACCTGAAACGGCGGCCTGTCGAGCTGATAGGTCTCCCACCAGTCGCCGACGATGCCCACCGCATCGAGCCCAGGGGGGACCGCCACGTGCCACGCGGCCATCGCCCGGCCCACCAGCTCAGGAGAATAGCGGGCGAGCTCGACCGCTTCCGCCGCTTTCAGCACGACCGGAATCATCGCCAGCCGGGCCACGTGCGGCAGGCGGTCGGCCTGAATCTCCTCGCTATGCCGGGGCAGATCGAGGTCAAGTTGGGCCAGCAGCCAGGCCAGGCGGACAACCTCCGGCAAATCGGCGTGCGGATTGGCCAGGACCGCCTCGATGCGGACGGCATTGCTCTGCAAATGTGCGGCCCCTGCCCCGCCAAATGCCGGACGGACGAGCAGCACCTCCGCCTGCTCCGCCAGGAGGTCCGGCTCGGTGAGATTCGTAATGGTCACCAAGAGCCCCGGTCCGCGGGCTTCCCACTGCTCGCGAAGCGGCCGCTCGCGCAGAACCAGCTCTTCGACGAGCTTCGGAATCGCCGCCCGCACGGAGTTTTGAAGCTGCAAAAGCGAAGCCGCCAGACGGCTGACCTGGGCCTCGAAATGCTGGCCGCGCCCGACCGTTTTGGCCAGAGCGGTTTCCGCGATATGCCGGCTGACTTCGCTGCTCCCCGACAGTCCCAGCAACTGCCGCCACAGCCGGCCCGGCGGGACCCCCAGCCACTCGATCGCCACCTGCAAATCAGCCGCCGGACCGCCAATCGCCTCCGCCAGCACCGGATCGACGACCGCCATGCCGCGGCTGGCGCCGTCCGCCGCGTGCAGGCAGCTCGTTGTAAACGGAGCTTTCCACTGGAGATTCGTGGGCATTTGACGATCCTCGGCAAAACAAAAGTCCGCCAGGTAGATTTACGTCGCAGGAAGTCCAAAGTCTAATGTCCAAAGTCCACTTGGGCTTCTTGGAATGAACTTCCCGCCCCTCAGCACGCCGAAAGACGACCTCGACACGCCGGCCCTGTGCCTGGACCTGGCGGCGCTGGAGGCCAACATTCGGGACGCCATCAAACTCTGCCGCCGCAGCGGCATCGCCTGGCGACCGCACGCCAAATGCCACAAATCGCCCGATATCGGCCGCCGGCTCATCGACGCCGGGGCGATTGGCCTGACGTGCGCTAAGCTGGGCGAAGCCGAAGTATTCGCGGCGGCCGGTATCCACGAACTCCTGATCGCCAACCCGATCGCCGGGCCGCGCAAGGTCGAGCGGCTCGTCGCACTGCGCCGCAAGGCCGACCCGATTATTTGCCTCGACCATCTCGACCAGGCCTTGCCCATCCATAGCGCGATGCAAGCGGCCGGCCTGCGCGTGCGGGCATTGATCGAAATCGACATCGGCCTGGACCGTGTCGGCGTCGCGCCGGGAGAAGCCGCGGTCGCGCTGGCTCGTCAGGTGGCGGCCCTGCCCGGCATCAAGCTGGCCGGAATCATGGGCTACGAAGGCCATCTGCTGACGATCGAGGACCAGGCTGAAAAGGCCGCCAAGATTCGCGCCGCCCTGACGCTGCTGACTGACACCCGCAAGCTCCTCGAACAGGCGAAGATCCCCTGCCCCATCGTCTCCTGCGGCGGCACCGGCTCGCTCCCGTTCGCCGTGCTCCAGCCGGGGATCACCGAGGTGCAGGCGGGCGGGCTGATCTTCATGGACGTGTTCTACCGCGAGAAATGCAAGATCGGCCACTTTCGCTGTGCCCTCACCCTGCTGACCACCGTCGTCAGTCGTCCGGCCCCTGATCGGGCCATCATCGACGCGGGCCGCAAGGCGATGAACATCGAAATCGGCATGCCCGTGGTGCGGGGCCGCGACGACATCCGCGTGGACCGCCTCTCGGCCGAGCACGGAATTCTGAAACTCGACCCGTCAGCGCAAAACCTGCGAATCGGCGACCGGCTGGAGCTGATCCCTGGCTACGGCGACCTGACCACGGTCCTGCACAATCAGTTCTATGTGCTGAAGAACGGCCTGCTCAACGACATCTGGCCGCTAACTGCCCGCGGAAGACTCGAATAACACTTTCCCGGCTGCATGTCTCTCCGTCCCTCTGTCTCTCCGTCCCTCCATCCTTGCTACCCCACTACCAGATTCGCCCGCTGGGCGCTCACCCGCACGCGGGCAATCGTACCGCTGGTAAAGGGCAGGAAGTCGCTCTCGATTCCGTCCGAGAAGATCACGCCCCCCTCGGGCATCAACGACTCGATTACCAGCTCGCTCGCGTCATCGATCCAGCCCGCCACCAGGTTGGCCTGCGACCGCTTGCTCACGAACGGCTCGCGCACGGACCAGATCAGCCGGCGGTCTTCCCACGCCAGCGCCGGCCGCGGCACGGCATCCTGCCCCTGAAACTGGGCAATTCCCCGGGCCATGTTGAACACGCTCGACATCCAGCCGGTCGAGCCGGCGCCGGTCGAGACGATGATTCCGCTGGACGACTGGGCCTCGCTCGCCGTGGCCGTTTCAAGCACATAGCGGGCCGAGACGTGCGAAGCGGCCCCGATAAAGATGTCGTTGAACGCCAGTAGTCGTTGCGAATCGTTGAGGCTCGCTTCGGCCAGCGTCACGGCCCGTTGCTGGCTCTTGCCGTCGAGCACGCGGCGGACGATCGTTCGGGCCGCCTTTACTTGAAACGGCAGGAGCACGCCGTCGATCCGCGCGGGGTCGGGGTTGATCGCCACGATCGGCACGTTGCCGACGTACTTGGCCGTGTTGGCCACCAGGCCGTCCTGCCCGACGACCACCACGACCTCACTCAAGCCAAAGTCGTAGTTGGGAACGAACGACCGATCGACGCGGCGGACCGGCAGGCCAAACTGGAGCTCGTCCTCCAGCACATCGACGACATCCTTGTAAATCGCCTCTTCCTGCTCGTAATCCTCGAAATCTGCCTGCTGCTGAACCACGCGCGTCGCTGCCTGCGCCTGGACCACGCCGCCGCGGTTGCGCTTTTGCTGCACAGCCGGGCCTTGACGCCGCTGCTCTTCCTGAAGATGGGCCCGCTCCAAGAGAAACTTCGCCTGCCCCTTGGTTCCCCAGCGGCGGCGGAGCCCTTCGATCCGCGTCGGCGCGGACACAATCGTGATGCCCGGAAGGAGGAAAGCACCCATTGGACGCAATCCAAGTAGCGGAAGTCGCCAGACTTCCGGTCAGCACAAGCTCGGAGCTCTGGCGAGTTCCGCTACACGAGGGTTATTTAGTCTTGATCAAATTCGCCAGCAAATCCGGCGACACATTCAGCTCACCGATCTTCTGTGCGTTCTCGGCCAGCTCGCGGAAGGCGAGCGCGATATTCAGCTTCGGATCGGTCCCGCCTCCGGCCGCCATCAAGATCTTCCAGTCAATCTGCTTGAGCGGCTCGAGCGTAACGGCGAGGGCATGCGCGCGTGCGTCGGCTTCTTTTCGCTCATTCTCGACCCGTTCATCGACGAGCCTGGCTCGCTGCTCCTCGACCGCAATCTCCGCCGCCATCTGCGTTTCGCGGACCTGCCGCTTCTTCTCCTCGACGGCGATCTCGGTCTTCAGCTCGTTCTCCTTGATCGTCCGCTCCATGTCGACGGCCGAATTCCGCCGCGCGTAGATAGCCTCGTCGGCCTGCTTCAGGAGCTGCTCGCGTGCGTCGGCCTGGAGGGCCTTGGCCATCTCGGGCGTCGGCTTGATCGCCAGAACCGACAGGCCGAGCACTTCGACCCCGAGCATGCTGACCGCTGGCGAGGC
Source organism: Planctomycetaceae bacterium (assembly GCA_022614795.1). Classification (GTDB taxonomy): domain Bacteria; phylum Planctomycetota; class Planctomycetia; order Pirellulales; family Pirellulaceae; genus CAYLLN01. The sequence goes on from JAKEHX010000146.1 coordinate 7,668, forward strand.
CTTGAGGCTGGTGGTCATCTCGGCCACGAGCGCATCGGACGACACGAGCACTTCCTTGAGCGGCCGCTGCTGCGTGAAGCTGCGGGCAGCAATTTGCGCGGCCTGCGACAGCCGTTCGGCCAGCCGCTGCGGGTCTTCGCTCCGATAGCGCGACCGCTCATCGACGCTAAAGTTGAGCACCTCGGCCACGCGCTTGGCGCTCACGATGCGGTAGGTCAGTTGCCCCTGAATCGTCACGTCCTGAAAGTCGGACGTCACTTCGCTGAACAGGAACGGCACATCGGTGCTTTCCATCGGCACCAGGACGATTTCGCTTGTCGGGCCGAAATAGAAAAACGACAGCCCTGGCCCTTCCTGCTTCAGGCGGCCCGCCTTGTAGTGCAGGACGTAGGTCGTGGGCGCGACTTTGAGGTAGCGAATGCCAAACATGACGATTTAGGATTTAGGATTTCAGATTTCAGATTTTAGATTGCAGACCTCCAAATCTGAAATCTGAAATCTGAAATCAGTTTTCTTGAGCGACCTTGCCGCTTTCGCGGACGAGCGCCGGGGCGCTTGTCGCATCCAACTTGTTATCCACGAGCATCGTGATCGAGAAGCCCTCCGTGCGAATTTGGGCCGCTCCGTTGCCGGCGGCCGTACAGGTGTCGATCCGCACGCGCGAGGCCCCGCCGACGCTGATTCCGCTGCGGCCGTTGTACGAGCAGTCCAGACCCAACAGGTCGCTCCGCGTGACGTTGTCGTGGCAGTTCACTCCGTCGAGATAAAACCCGCGAATGTTGAGGTTCTCCACAACCACGTCGTGCACGTTGTACAACGTGATTCCCACCGGGTGCAGGCAGCACGACAGGTTGTAATTCTGCGGCAGGCGGTTCTTGTCGCAGCCGAAATACAGCCAGCCAGCCACCAGACACCACTGGCGCGGACCAAGTTCGGGGAACTGGCCGGCTGCTGGTTGCTTGCGCACGGCCGGCTGATCGTCGACAAAGAGCTGCTGATAGCTCATCCGTGCCGGCCGAGTCCGGAACATCTCGCCCCGAAAATATTCCCACCGGGCGTCGGCCAGGCTCATCGTACCGTCGAGCGTCGCTCCGTTTCCCTGGATTTGCAGCGGATAGTTCTCGTCACCGCTATTGCGCGGTCCTTGGATCGTGACGCACTCGCGATACGGCACTCCCGTATTGGCCAGAATAACGCGGTCGCCATTGCGCGCGATCCGCAGCGCCTTGGCGATCGAGCGGCATGGCCCGCCGGCTTCACCTTGCGCGGTCGGCGAGTGGCCTCCCAGCCGGTCGTCGCCGTTCACGTTATCGACGTAGATGTCGCGAGCCGAGGCAAGCGTCGGAACGACCAGGGCAACCAGCCACAGTCCAACGAGTGCGCGCATGCGTGTTCTCCATGACGCCCAAATAACGATGGGCAAGTCTAGCACGCTGATTGGGCGGTCCGGCCAGGCGGCACGCCCGGCAAAATCGATTCGCAGGGCCGCTGATGCGTCAAAAGTTGATCTTGTACTTCTGCGTCATTTTCTGCCGGATCTTGGCCGTTTCATTCTCCACTTCGGCCTGGATTCCCAGAGCCGAGTTGGCGCCCGCCGCCTTTTCTTCCGCCCGGATCGCCCGCCGCTCGTGGCCATTGTTGTAATACGAATAGCTGCTCCAGCCGCCCCAGCCGTACGAATAATTCGTCTGGACCCCCGTGGAGTACGTGGTTGGAACTTGAGCCGAACGCGCGCCCGAGCGAATGCCAATTCCCTTGAGTGCGGCCGAGGTGTCGCGCATGGCGCCGGTCACATAGTTGCCGTAGGCGAGCATCTCGGGATCGACGTCCATGATTGGCAGGCGATCGATGCGGCGGGCCCAGTTGTCGAGCCACATTGCGTGCTGGCCAAAAGTCTTGGCGTCCTTGGCCTTTTCGCGCAGGTCGTCGCGAATCTTGGTGATCGACTTGAAATACTGCTGCGTGGCATAGGCCGCCTGGCTCGATTCCGGCGGTGGAGCGGATGCATTCTCCCTGCCCGCGGCGATCAGTGCTTCGGTCGGATGATCGATGAGCGACAGCACCCGCCGGCGGCCGGACTGGCTCAGCGGCCCGCTGAACGTGAACCGCTGCGGTTCGGTCTTCACTTCCCAGTCGGCGATGTCGTCGATCATGGCTCCCATGTTGCCCAGCACTTCCAAGAGCATCGGCTTGGCAAACGGCGCCAGGATGGAAGCATCGCGGCTGAAATGCACCATGACGCGACCAAACGTACCCTCCGTAAAGGCGACCTCTAGGACCAGCCCACGCAACCCCGACAGCGCGAATGCCGCCCGCTCGAGGTCCACGTTCTTGCCGGCCAGCGTTTCGCAAGCCGCCAGCTTCTGTTTGATGATCTCCGGCGGGACGGCATCTTCCAGGTCGAACGCAATCACGACCTGGCTGGTTTGCGAGGCCGTGAGCGTCCCCTTCAGGTAGCTGGACAGGGCGACATGGTCGCGCGACTCGATGTCGTGCACCCAGCGGGCGACGGTCTGGCGATTGGCCGGGGCCATCACTCCCAGGCGCGTTGGCGAAAGCTGCACGCACATCGAGTTGTCGCTGAGCACGACGGCGTCCAGTTCGCCGATCTTGTCGATGTTCCCCTTGGTCCGGCGGGCGATATTGACCACGGTTCGCGGATCGCCGAAATCGGCCACCGCCATCTGCCAGAGCGGTTTCATGTGCTCAAAGTCGAGCTGCGTTGACAGGACCATCTGCCGCGTGTCGGGCGGGATCGTCGCCAGTCCCGATGCAAAGGCCTCTTCATACTTCTCCTTCAAGCCTTCTTTCACCGCGAACGGGCTGGCCATGATCCGCTGCGCGTCGAGGAGGACGATGGCATTGGCGGTGGAGGGGATTTTCGCGGCGAGCTGGTCAAACTGGGCGGCCGCGGTGCGGGCCAGCAGCAGGCCAAGAACGAAAAAGCCGATCGACAATTGATGAGCGCGAAACATGGAGGACCTCAGCAGTGGAGAATCGGGGCGCTGGACAGACGCCGAGCTACGGGAAGTTGGACGAGGAAGTGGACGAGGATCGGGCCTGATTGTAGTGGGAGTCGGGATGGATGGGCAACAAATCACCGGAATTTCCCTGCTCTATCGCTTCGGTTGCTCATTCGCTCGGCAGTCGCGTTCATTGCGTCGCGCAGGTCGATCAGCGGTTGTTGGGTGACCTTCAGGACGCCGCTGTCGGGCCGATCGAGGGCGCCGATCAGCGCGAATGCCAGGGCGAACGACAGGGCCAGAATGGGCCATGCCAGCGAGCGTCGCGATCCCGCGATTCCCGTCTGATAGCCCACGCTCACCATGCCGAGAATGGTGATGCAATAAAGCACCAGCCAAATCTCGCCGGGAACGCGGGCTTGCATGCCGATCGCCACGCGCGTCGCATGAATCCCGTTCACCTCGTTCAGCGAGTCGATGTATAGGGCGGCGACATCGGAATTCATGTCCTTGCGCGCGTTGGCGACCGCCATGTTCCACAGGCGGGCCTGCTGGCGCTCGGTCTGGGACAGGGCGGCCTTCACGCGCTCCGGGTCGAGGGAACCCGCCAGTGCAAAGTTCACGCGCGCATCGACATATTGCCGTAACAAGTCGGCTGCCTCGGCGCGATCCGCTTCCGGCAGAAAGTCCGATCGCTGCCAGGCAGTGCGGATGGCCACGGCTTCGTCGCGCACCAGCGCCCTCCTGGCGGCGTGCCGCTCCGAGACGATTCCAAACGTGAACGCCAGCATGAACGCTGCCAGGCCCAAGCTGGCCCCGGCCATGGCCGAGACCGGCGATTCCTTTTCATCCTCCGACTGCCGGTGCCTGACATGGCCCAGCCGATAGCCAAATTCGACGGCCGCCATGATGACGGCAATCGTCGCGGCGAAAACTGCCCAAATGGGTACGTCATCGATGCGCATCGGCGGAAGCTACTTCAGCTCGACAGTCACGTTGTGAATCTTGCCGGTGAATTTGCTGTTCTCGGTCGTGTAGTCGTCGGACACCGGCGTCGCTTCGTCCACGCCCACGTCTGCCGTCTCATCGGCCGAGAAGACATTGGCGTTCGTGTTCTCGATGCGCCCCTCGGCGACCTTCTCGCCATTGACGAAGATCGTTCCCGTACCGCCCGAGCCGGGCTTGCCGCCGCCGAAGACGTAGTCGAATTTGATCGTCACCTTGCCCGCGGGGAGCGGCTTGTCGGCCGCGATCCTGTACTGCTTCAGGCCGACCCAGTTGTAGCAGTACGTTGCCTTCCCGCCCTTGGTGTACAGGCTCCACCCGCCGAACTTCCCGGCCTGGCAGAGGATCACGCCTTCACACCCCTTCTCCGGCACCTCGATCTCCGCGGTGATCGTGTGCGACCGGTTCTTGGTGTTGATGAAGACGTTCTCCATCATTCCGGTCATGCCCGCGTACACACTCAGCGACGTGCGCCCCTGCATCAGGTCGGGCCTGCCCACGAGCGCAGCGTTGAATCTCTCCTCGCGCCGGTCGTCGAGCGGATAGACGTGATATTTGACCGCTTCCTTGGCGAAGAGTGTTTGCAACTCCTTGAGCTTCGCCGGGTGATCGGCCACCACGTTCATCGCCTGGCTGAAGTCCTCGGCCACGTGGTACAGCTCCCACCTGTCCTTGTCAAAGGAGTCCACCCGCGGCTCGCGTTCCCACGGGGCGATGTGCACGGTCGCGGCGACCCAGCCGTC
>JAKEHX010000147.1 GCA_022614795.1 Planctomycetaceae bacterium
GGAGCCGCCGGCCATCGCCTTGGCGTACGTATCGAGGGCCAGGCCGCTCTCCTGCTTGTCGGCGCTGTGGCACGTGAAGCAATGCTCGCGGAGGATCGGCCGGACATGGTCGTCGTACGTGACCCGCGGCGCGGCGGGCGCGGCGGGCTTCGTTTCCTGTGAGACGGCGATGCCTGCGAAGGCACACAGCCATACGAGCGCGGCGAGCGAGTGAATTGGATACGTCATGGCTGTCAGGTCAGTTGTCAGTTGTCAGTTGTCAGTCGGGACAACTCGTCCAACTGACTACTGACCACTGACATCTAGTGATTGAAAATAAACTCCCGGCTGTTGAGCACGGCCCAGAAGACGTCTTCGAGGCCGGCTTGCGGGTTGGCGGCCTGGCCGACCACCACCATCAGCCGGTCGATTTCCTCGGGCAACGGTTTGCGGGTCAAGGCGCGGATGTAAATCCGCTCGATCACTTGCTGCGGAGTCTGACCGTCCTTGAGCCACTGGGCAACGAGGCCGCCCCCCTGAATCTTGCCTTGGACCGTGCTGCCGTTAAGCAGGTGCAGGGCCTGCGACAGCGTCGGCTCGGTCTTGGCTTCGCAGGCGCAAACCGTGTCGCGCGGCGCCCGGCCAAACGTGGTCAGGAAGTAGTTGCTAGTCGCGCCGTTGGCGATCTGCACCGCCCGCGAGCCGAGCGGCAGGCCGGCGAACTTGTCGCGGGAAGTGGTCGCCTGGCTGATGCAGTCCAGCAGCATTTCAGCCGAGATACGGCGTACATTGCCGTGGGCAAAATTCCGCTCGTCGGTCATGTTCGATTCATTCCGCTCGGTCGTCCGCTGGTAGGCCTGCGAATTGCAAATGTCGCGGACCAGGGCCTTGAAGTCGTACTTGTATTCGACCAGCTTGTCTCCCAGCCGCTTGAACAGCTCCGGGTTGCTCGCCGGGTTCGACACGCGGATGTCATCGACCGGCTCGACGATCCCCTTGCCGAAAAAGTGAGCCCAGACGCGATTGGCGACGCTGGTGGCGAAGTAGGAGTTCTCGGTCGAGGTGAGCCACTTGGACACGATTTCGCGGCGGTCCTTGCCGGCCGTATCGGGGGCGGCGCCGCCGAGGAACTTAGGCTTCATCTGTCGCCCGCCGACGGGATGAGCCACCTCGCCGCCGCCGCTGTTGAAAACGATGATCTCGCGATAATCTTCGCTCTGCTTGCGGCCGATCTGCGAGAAGAACGCGGCGAAGCTGTAGTAGTCGTCCATCGTCCAGCGGTCGAACGGATGGTTGTGGCACTGAGCGCACTGCGTGCGAATTCCCATGAAGACCTGGGCGACGTTCTCGGCCGTCTTCAGCGTGTCACGCTCGATCTGATAGTAATTCGTGGCGGGGCTTTTGAACGTGCCGCCGCTGGCCGACAGCAGCTCCTGCACCATCACGTCCAGCGGCACGTTGCCGGCGATCTTGTCGGTGAGCCAGTTGGCGTAGAGATGGGCCGACTTGGTGCTGACCTGGTTGGTGGTCTTGATCATCAAGAGTTCGGCCCACTTCATGGCCCAAATCTCGCTGAACTCCTTCCGCTCGAGCAGGCGATCGACGAGCTTTGACCGCTTGGCCGGGTCGCCATCGGCGATGAAGGCGGCGTATTCCTCTTCGGATGGCAAGAGACCCGTAATGTCGATCGTCACGCGGCGAAGGAACTGCTCGTCGGTGCACAGGCCGCTGGGAGTGATGCGGATTTTGTTGAGCTTCGCCCCGACCAGCTCGTCGACATAATTGCCGACGATCGCCGGCGGCGTATACATGAGACCCTTGGGCAACACGAGCACCTGGTTGCCAACCGTGTGGGTCTCGAAGCGGGCCATGACGAATGCCTCGCCGCGAGCCGCCGCCGTGACCAGGCCGTCGGGCGTGATCGGGGCCGAGTTGTCGTTGTTCGTCATGAACGTGGCCAGCGACGTGATGTCGCGGTCGGTCCCATCGGCATAGCGGGCCCGGGCGATGAACTGCTGCGTGGCGCCTTCCCCTTCCAGCACGGCAGCCGGGGGATAGAGATCGACGCCGACGACGGCGGGCGTCGGAGCGGGGTCGTTCGGGGCGCCTGCCTCCAGCCACCGCATCACCGTCGTGTGATACTCGCTGCCGGAATCGAACCGCTTGCCGCCCGTGTGCGGCACGGCGCCGATGCACTTTTCAATGAGCAGGCTGTCCTTGGGCGAAGCCAGATTGATGCGGCGGACGCCGATCTCGCGCGTCAGACGGTAATAGTCGCCCTGCGGATCGAAGCCAAAAAGCGATAGGCGAAAGCCGTCCTTGCCGCGGGCCGCGCCGTGGCAGCTTCCGGTGTTGCAGCCGGTGCGCATGAAGACGGGCATGACGTCGAGTTGAAAGCTGATCGGCCGGTCGGCATTACAGTCCTTCACGGCGACGGTGGCCGCCGACTTCAGCCCCTGATATTCGATCTCCAGCGTCGTCTGGCCGTCGGCTTGCGGATAGAGCACGTTCTTGTCGAGGCGGCACAGATTGGCATCGACGAGTTTCACCGCGGCCTGGCCGGTGACATCGAGCGTCACGCCGTCGTCGCGGGTGGCCACGACGATCAGCCGCTGAAGGTCCAGCTTCGTGTTCAGGCTGATGTCGGGCGGATAGACATTGAGCGTGGTGATTGCCGGCTCGGCCCAAGCGGGGGCAGCAAAGGCGAGCGTGGCGAGGAGGGCGAGTGCGTGTTTCATGGCATCTCTCAGTAGTCCCACACTCCGTGTGGCACACGGGGCTGAGCCGAGTCTGTTCTGGTGCATGTCCCACACGGAGTGTGGGACTACTTCTTCCCTTGTTGTTCTTTGTCGAGGCGCAACTGCTCCAGACGCGTCAGCCGCTTCATCGGGGCCGCCGCGGGCATCGGGGCGGCTGCAGCCGCGGGGGTAGCGGCAGGCGGTGCATTGGGCTTAGGGGGGAGCGGAGCGTCGATTCGCAACTCGCCCGTTCCCAGCGTGTGGGTCACCGTTTCGCCTTCGACCGCAAAATTGGTCACGCAGATCAGCGAGGGATAGCGGCCGGGCCGCGATTGGGCGCTGGCCGCGACCTTGAAGACCAGCTCGGGCGTGTCCTTGGTGAACTCAATCGGCTGGGTCGTCGCGTTGGCAGGGAGGCCGACCAGCTCGGCCTTGGCGGTGCCCTCAAAGTCCCGAAGTTTTTCGACCTTGATCGCAACCTCGGTCTCTTTCCCCTGCTCGACGGCCGACTTGTCGAACGTGAGCTTGTAGAACTGGTCGGCAATCGTCAGGTCGGCTAGCTGCGTCGAGCAGCGGATCGAATCCTCGCGGCTGCCGGATCGGCCTACCACGCAGAGCTTCCAGGTCCCAATCGCCGCCCCGCCGTTGGCGGTAAGCGGGATGATCGCTTCGTTCTGGTTTTCCGCGATGTTGATGCTCCCGGAGGAAGCGACGCCGGGCGGGTTATACAGCAGCCGCAGCGAAATGGGCGCCGTGAAGCCCGCGGCCCGCGTGGCCACGACCTTCAGCCCAAGCGAGCCATTGCGAACGAGCGGCGCCTTGGGGGGCACAATATCGATGCGGTAGGGAACCTCCTCGGTGAGGACGGTGGCCATGCGGTCCGCGTCGTGCCCCCACACGTCGATATTGTTCTGGCCGCGAACGAGCATCGTCCGCTGATTGAGGCGGCCGACAATCGGCAGATTCGCGTCAGTAGGTTTGCCGATGATTTCGACGAGCGTTCCGGCGGGCTGGGCATCGGCGGCGGCCGAGAAAACGACCGGAATCTCGGTCAGGGCGGCCGTCATCGGCACCGTTTCGAACGCCATGCCCGCGGGCAGGCCGGCGAACGTCACGGCGAGGTCGCCGCCAAAATTTTGCCGCTGGGCAGCGACCATCACCGCCATGCGGTTGTTTTTGGGCACGGAGAGCGTGGTCGAGACATATTGCCGCCGCTCGGGCAGCCGCATCGTCAGGGCCGGCTTGATTTCGGTCAGCTCGACGCGATAGATGAAATCTGGCCCGCCGGTGCGCAGCTGATCGTTCACGGACAGCAAATACTCGCCATCGGCCGGCGGATTGAAACGGAGGTAGCTGTCGGGTCCGCCCGTGTCATCGTTGCTGGCAATGCCGCCCCCTTGGGCGTTATAGACGACCAGCACCGGATCGAGCGGCGAGCGGAGCGGCTTGCGGGCATAAACCCGCACGTCGAGCTGCTGCCCCTTTTTCGCCGTGAACTTGAAGAAATCGACGTCGCCGTCTTTCTCGATGATGCCGTTCAGAGCCAGCGGCGCTAGGGCGCCGACCGTGGCCTGGGCAACCGCGTCATTCGGCTCGGCTTCGAGCGTGTTGGCCAGATCGATCACGCGCACAACGTTGGCCGACGGCGACTGGCCGCCGCTATCCTGGGCGAACAGCTCGGCCGTCTCGCCGCTGGTTGGCAACGTCACCTGGCTGGTGAATTCGCCGCGGGCATCGCCGATCCATTTCACGGCGAGGGTCTCGCCCGGTTTGCCTCCGGCGGGATAGACCGCAGTCGGCCGGGGGAACCCGCCGATGTGCAATCGATAGAACGACGAGCCGCTGCCGCCGAACGAGGTCTCGCGGACCTGCACGATGTACTTGCCGTCTTCCGGCGCCACGATCGACGCCAGGCAATCCTGGCTCAAGAGAGCCGCGTCGTCGCTGCGCGACAGCTCGAAGCGCGAAGCGTTGAGAATGGCCACGTAGGGGTCGAAAAATGTGTAGCCCAGGCGCAGCCCTTCAAGCTCCGCCGTCAGCCGGTCGCCTTTCTTCAGATCGACGACGAACTGGTCGATGTCTTCGCTTTGGACGATGCCGCTGATGGTGCTGCCCAGCGGCACGGCCTGCGGCGCGGTGAAGTCGTTGTTCGGCTCGACCTCCTTCACTTCGGGCAGACTGCCGACGGTGAATGTCCGCAGGTCGCTCACCCCTTCCAGCGATCGCACGCGAAGGGCGTGGATGCCCAGACGGCAGTCGGAGGCGACCGCGACGACCGCCTTGACGGCGTTGTCGGCCGGCGTGAGGCTCTTGACCGTAAAGCCGGGCGAATAAAACAGGATTTCCTGCGACTTAGTCAGGTTCGCGCCGCCGAGCGTGAGCTCA
>JAKEHX010000148.1 GCA_022614795.1 Planctomycetaceae bacterium
AGCCGCAGATCGAGATCCCCGGCTACGAAGTCCTGGGCGAACTGGGCCGCGGCGGCATGGGGGTCGTCTACAAGGCCCGCCACGTCAAGCTGAACCGCATGCCAGTAGTCGAAGCCGGTCGGGTCGCTGTTGAGGTGCCACTTGCCGATCATCGCGGTCGTGTATCCAGCCGCCTGAAGCAGCTTCGGGGCCGTCTGCTGCTGGCCGTTGAACCAGGCCTGGGCCGAATTGTCCGGAAAGCCGTTCAGGTGGCTGTATTTGCCGGTCAGGATCACCGCCCGGCTGGGGCCGCAGATCGAGTTGGTGACGAACGCCCGGTCGAACCGCATCCCTTCCTTCGCCAGCCGATCGATGTTGGGGGTCTGGTTCCGATTGCTGCCATAGGCGCTGATCGCCTGGTAGGCATGGTCATCGGACATGATGAAGAGGATGTTGGGGCGCTCGGCGGCGTTTGTCACGGCGCCCAGCGCGATGGTTGCGATGGAGTGCAGGATCCAGCGATGGACGAACATGGAAAACCTCGGTGCGTAAAGAACAGATGTCAGGCGAGTACAGAGTACTCAGTACTTGGTACTCAGTACATCCGGCCCGCCCCAATGAATCCGCCTGCCCAGCACCACTCACCACTCACCACACACTCCCCTCTCCTACGGCCGGTACGTCGCGTAGCAGTGCGGCGTTTCCCACAGCTGGCACTCGACGACGGGAAAGCCGCGGGTGGAGGCGTAGGTGTAAATCAGCCTGGCGATGTTTTCGGCGGTCGGGTTTTCGTCCATCAGAAACAGCGGCTCACCCAGGTCGCGCAGGATTGGCACGTAGGGATCGTCCTTGTGCAGGAGCATCCGATGGTCCAGGTTTTCGTCGATCCACGTACTGACGAACCTCTTGATGTCGGTGAAGTCCATGACCATGCCCCGCTCGTCGAGCGAGTCCGCCTCGATGGCGATCACCGCGTGGCCGTTGTGCCCGTGCAGATAGCGGCACTTGCCGTCGTAGTTCAGCAGGCGATGGCCGTAGCAGAAGTCGATTTCTCGGGAGACGCGAAACATGACAAAAGTCCAAGGTCCAAGGTCCAAGGTCAAAAGCCAGTCGTCGCATCGCGACTTTGGACTTTGGACTTTGGACCTTGGACAGTTGCATACACCGTCCGGTCGTCCATTCCCGCGTCGCGAAACGCCGCTCGCCGCTCGGCGCATTTGTTGCACCGGCCGCAGTGCAGCTCGCCCACCGGGGCGATGCACGAAAACGTCACTGCGAGCGGCAAGTTGCGTCCCAGTTCCATCACCTGCCTTTTCGTCAACTCGCCAAACGGCCGGAGAAGCACAATGTGCCGCGTGCCACCACGATTGATCGCCCGCTCAAACTCATGGATGAATTCCTGGCTGGCGTCTTCAAAGGGGCTGGTTCCCAGCGGCGCGAGGGCCAACTCGCCAATGCCGTGCAATTGGCACCAGACGGCTGCCTTGACGATGAGCAGCGCGTTGCGGCCCGGCAAAAATACCGCTTCGTCGGGCGATTCCGCTCCAGGCGTGTTGTCCCCCGTCAGGCTCCAGTGGCCGCGGTACAAATCGTCCAGCGGCAAGTCCAGGGCAACTAGTTCTGCGAGGTTTTCGGTATGAATCGCGCGCAAGTATCGCTGGAGTGCCGGCAATTCGCCCTCCTGCCATACCAGGCCGGTCCGGATGTAAAACGGCCTGACGCGACGTCCCTGCCGCAGCAGATGTCCGATCAGAATCGACGAATCCAGCCCGCCGCTGGCCAGCACCCCAATGGTGTCGGTCGTTGTGCGGGGATTCATCGAGCGGCGTTCCTCGGAGGTCGATTCTCGGAAGACCTATTGTAGCCGAACTTGCCAATTCGAACGTGCCCTCGGGCCGTGAACCTCGCAGCCTGCTCACGCGACAAAGGTGGAACCTGGCCCGCGCAAGTGGCCGATTTCCATTGCGTGATTTGGAATTGCGGCCGATAATTGCCCTATGAGGGATGCCGAATTGCTGCCCTCGCTCGGAGGACTCTCATGCCGTTTTTGCTGACCCGCCGTCAATCGCTCAAAGCCCTGGCTGCCGCCGCTGCCGGACTGGCTCTGCCAGCCGGAATTCCGGGCATTGCCCAGGCCGCCAAGAACGACCCCAAAACCGAGGCGGCGATCGAGAAGGGGCTTAAATGGGTCGCCAAAACACAGTCGTCGCTGGGCCACTGGACAGCCGGCGGCTATCCGACCGCGATGACCGCCCTGGCTGGCACCGCACTCACTGCCAGCGGCTCGACCACGGTGCAAGGCCCCTATAGCAAGAATATCCGCAAGGCGGTCGATTACCTGCTCGGCAAGCTGCGGCCCAACGGCCTGATCGGCGATCCGGCCTCCGACAACCGCTACACCTACGGCCACGGCTTCTCGATGCTCTTCCTTTCGCAAGTCCTCGGCGAGGAAGAAGACGAAGAGCGCCGCGAAGAGCTGATCGACGCCCTGACGAAGGCCGCCGAATTCAGCGGCAAGGCCCAGACGCCGGCCGGCGGCTGGGGCTACGTCAGCGCCAAGGACGGCAATAACTTCGACGAAGGCTCGACCACGATCACTCAGGTGCAAGGGCTCCGCGGCTGCCGCAACGGCGGGATCGTCGTGGCCGGCGAGATCATCAATAAGGCCAAGGACTATATCTACGGATGCAAGAACCCCGACGGCGGCATTTCGTACAGCTCGCGGAACCGCGGCAGCTCGCGCCCGGCGATCACGGCCGCCGCTCTGGCCGCCCTCTATAACGCCGGCGATTACGACAGCAAGCACGTCCCCGAGATGCTCGAGTTCTGCAAAAAGAACCTGCAAAACCTGAGTGAAGGGCCCAACTCGTTCGGCCACTGGCACTACACGTATCTCTATTACTCGCAGGTGATGTACCGCCAGGGGAACAAGGAGTGGGATCCATTCCGCGACAAGCTCTACGGCCACATCGTCAAGGACCAGCAGGCCGACGGCAGTTGGACCGGCAACATCGGTCCGATCTATGTCACGTCGTGCAATCTGATCATGCTCCAGCTCGACAAGGCGTATTTGCCGATCTATCAGAGGTAGGAGTGAGTGGTGAGTAGGTGAGTGGGTGAGTGGTGAGTGGTGAACTGTAGGGAACGCCCTCTGTGGCGTTCCGGGTCGGAGGTCGGAAGTCAGAGGTCAGAGGTCAGGCCAGTTGCAAGTAGTCGGTACACAGTACAGAGTACCGGGTACTCGGGCAGGCGTCGGCTCGGCAGGAGCCTCGCCCTCCCGATTCTCGACCCCCGACCCCCCACCCCGACTACCGCCCATGCTCCCCATCGACCTCCGCTCCGATACCGTCACCAAACCCTCGCCCGCGATGCGGCAGGCCATCGCCAATGCCGACGTCGGCGACGATGTGATCGATATCGATCCGACCTGTCAGCGGCTGGAGAAGCTGACGGCCGAGATTCTGGGGAAAGAGGCGGCCGTCTTCATGCCGTCCGGGTCGATGACGAACCAGGTCGGCGTGCGGATTCACTGCAAGCCGGGGGACGAGTTCATCTGCGAAACGGGCTGTCACATTTACAACTACGAGCAGGGAGCGTTCGCCCAGCTCAGCGGCATCGTGGCCAAAACGGTCGAGGGGAAAGCCGGCGTGCTGCACGTCGATCAGCTGCGCGGCCTGATCCGGCCCGAGAACGACCATCTCGTCCGGACGCGGCTGATGTGTCTGGAAAATACGCACAATCGCGGGGCGGGGAAGATCCAGCCGTTCGAGAACGTCGTGGCGATTTGCGACTGGGCGCGCGACGCCGGCTTGCGGACGCACCTCGACGGCGCGCGGCTGTGGAACGCGGCGGCGGCAACGGGGATCGCCGAGGCCCAGTGGGCCAGGCACTTCGATACGGTGAGCGTCTGCTTCAGCAAGGGGCTGGGCGCGCCGGTCGGTTCGGCACTGGCGGGACCGAAAGAAATGATGAAGGAAGCCCGGCGGCATCGGAAGCTGTTCGGCGGCGCGATGCGTCAGGACGGGATCATTGCCGCCGGAGCGCTGTTTGCTCTCGAAAACAACCGCTCGCGACTCAAGGAGGATCACGCCAACGCCCAAATCCTTGCCGCCGCGGTGCGCGAGGCCGAGGGCCTGTCGCTTTGGCCCGAAGAGGTCGAGACGAACATTGTGATTTTCCGCGTCGAGCCGAAGCTGGCCAGAGCGGCGGAGTTTGCGGCGGAGCTGAAAGGGCAGGGGGTTCTGTCGCTGGCGATCGGCCCGCAGCAGGTACGGATGGTGACGCACCTCGATGTGAGCGAGGATCAGTGCCGCCGGGCCGGGCAGATCATTGTCGAAACGGCCGGACCGTTGGCGGGCGGGAAGAAATCAAAGGTGGCGTTGGAGCCAGCGTATTAAATTTAAACTCACTCGAAGAGGCCCCGGTGGTAGCGTAGAATAGAGAATGAGCGGCAAGGCTGTTTGTAGAGGAAGAATTCAAGATGGTTCAAGGCAAGATTTATGTGACTGAAAATGAGCGCGGCGGCTGGCGCGTAGGTAAGCTGGACGTGTCGCTTGACTCCGTCGTGATTGCTTATCGACAAGGTTTCTCGGCCGAGACGATTCAGCAGTTGTATCCCGCACTGACGTTGGAAGAGGTTTACGGGGCAATTGCGTTCTATCTGGCGAATCAGGCCGCGGTTTCCAAGTACCTCGAGGGTCAGGAGGTTCACTGGCAAGAACTGCACCAGCGGATCCACGAAAGGCCGAGCCCGGTCGCGGCCCGGCTTCGCGAGGTCGCTGAAGCGAGCAGAACAGCGCGATGAGTCGACCGCGATTCCTCGCCGACAACGATCTGAACGATGCCATCGTGCGAGGCACGCTGCCCCGCGAGCGGGCATCGAATTCGTGCGGGTTCGAGACCTGGGGTTAGGCGAGCACTCGGATCGAGCGGTATTGGAGTTCGCGGCCCGCGAGCAGTGGATTGTCGTGTCGCACGATGTGAACTCAATGACCGCCGCGGCGTTTGCCATTTTGGAGGAGGGCGCTGCCATGCACGGGCTACTAATGGTGCATCAGCGCGACGCAATTGGGCCTACGATCGAAAGCCTGACACTCATTTCGACCGCTAGCGAAGCCGAGGAATGGATCGGAGTGGTGGAATTCTTGCCGCTGTGACTTCTTGCGGCGTATGTCAATTGAGAGGGACTTAGACCACGGAAGCAAACCGGGACCAGGTTTGGTCCCGGCTAGTGGACAGTCTCGGATTCATGCAGCTGGCTACTCGGGCTTGCGCGTGAGGCGCGGCGACTTGCCTTCGAGCTTCTGCATGATCTCCTTGGCTTCGTTCAGGTGCGCGGTTTCAAGCTTCAGGCAGTCCTCAAGTTCTCCGCGGAACTGCGGTGAAGCATGTTTCAGGAATACCTGGTCCGAATCGATGGCGTGCTGATGCCCGCCGATGGCCATGAACATGAAGCACTTGTCGAAATCCTCGGCTTCTTTCTGGGCAAATTCCTTTTTGGCCGTGGCGAGGCTCTGATCGGCGATTTGCTGGTGAATGGCAACCCAGTTCAAAGCGCCGCCAGCCGGTGCGCCGCGAACGACGACATCCGCGCCAGGACGCCCAGCAGGGGCACCGGGCTGGACGCGGACTTCGACGTCGGCGCCCGGAGCGGCACCGCCAGGAGCGGCGGGCGCGCCAGGAGCAGCGGGCACAGTCCGCGGCGCTGGATCGCGGCGCTCGTCGCCTTCACGCCGCAGGCCTGGCGCCGGAAGATCGGCCCGCGGGGCGGCAGCGAGCGGGCCGGCCCACTTCTCAAGCTGAGCGCAGGCCTCGGTGTGTTCCTTCACCATTTGCGCGGCGAACTGCTTGACTTCATCCGACTGGGCTTTTTGCGAGGCGAGTTTTGCCAACTCCACCTCATTACGACAACAGGCCAATTTGACGGCGGCGATTTCTTGATCCGCCCGACTGAACTGGGCGGCTGTCCCAGTGCGAGGCGCTTCGCGCACGACGGGGGGCTGCGCCGGATCGCGCAGTCCAGGCGCAGGTTCTCGCGCCGGAGCCGGTTCGCGGGCGGGTACCGGTTCGCGCCGTTCCTGCGCGACAAGAACCATCGCTGCCAGAGCGAGCGAAACCAAAGCGATCCATCCTGTGACCTTCCTCATGACAACTCTCCTGACAATATGCGGGGAATGGGCGGAGTCGCGACGGCGCTCCGCTGAGCTGGGTCGGCAAACAATCCGACCACAGCGCCACGGACACATTGACTCGGCTGCATATTGAGTGCCGCGGACGTTAGTGCGAGCCGCAAATTGCCGAGGCGATTGCGGGTGTTCCTCGCGCAGGCGGCAGGCGGCCACGTAAGGTCTCCGTGCAGCGCGAGTTACGGTGCACATCCCAGCAACTTCATTTCCCATGTCTGGGCAGTGCGACGTAGCAAAGCAGAAATACTCCTGGCTACGTCGCCATTCGCGGCGACACTTCGACTGCTGGCGGGACAGAATGACCCGGTGCCAAAACGCGTCGGGCCGTTTGAAAACGGGGGATGGATATTCTCAACCCCCTTTAGAGCGCCCGCCATTCGGGCTACTGTATGCTGCACGTGGAGGGAGAATGTCAGGCGATCAGCAGCCATATCGTCCGTCGAAAGAACCCGCGACCAATCGCAGCAGCGAGGATCCCTATGCACTTACGACCGGGGCGATTGCCGATCCGCCGGTCAGCCTGTGGCAGGCCCTGCGCAAGATCGGCCCGGGCATCGTGCTGGCCGGCAGCATTGTCGGGTCCGGCGAACTGATCCTCACCACGTCACTGGGCGCCGAATGGGGATTCGTTTTCCTGTGGCTGATCCTCTTCAGCTGCGTCATCAAGGTTTTCGTGCAGATCGAGCTGGGCCGCTACGCCATTTCGTCCGGCCAGCCGACGCTCACGGCGCTCGATTCGCTTCCCGGCCCGCGGCTGGGGGCGCATTGGCTCGTGTGGTGGTGGTTCGGGATGCTACTGGTGACGGTCTTTCAACTGGGCGCCATGGTCGGCAGCGTCGGGCAGGCCCTGAATATGGCTTTCCCCGCTGTTTCATCCGCCATCGCCAGCGGCCTGGCGGCCATATCGTCGCCGCTAGGTGCGGCTGTCGCCCAGAGGCCCGAGCACCCTTGGGCGGTGCTCACAGCCTTGGCAGCCGTGCTGCTGCTCTTGAGTGGCGGCTATAAGCGGTTGGAGTGGATCACCACGATCCTCGTCGCCGGAGTGACGCTGGTCACCGTCATCTGCGTGGGCATGCTTGCGGGCACCGACTTTCCTGTGCGGGCGAGCGACATCGCTGATGGCTTCTCGCTCAAGGTGTTGGCTCTGCCAGCCGCCGCGATCGCCGCCGCCTTCAGCGCGTTCGGCATCACGGGAGTGGGAGCGAGCGAACTCTATTCCTATCCCTACTGGTGCCTGGAGAAAGGCTACGCCCGCTCGACCGGCCCCCAGTCGAAAGACCCCGCCTGGGCCGAGCGGGCCCGCGGATGGATGCGCGTGATGACGCTCGACGCCTGGGTGAGCTGCGCGGTGTTCACGGTGGCGACGGTCGCGTTCTATGTCCTGGGGGCCACAGTGCTGCACCGGCAGGACTTGCATCCCAAGGGAAAGGAGATGATCCAGACCCTATCGGAGATGTACGTGCCGGCGTTTGGCGAGTGGACGAAGCTGTTTTTCCTGATCGGTGTCTGGGCGGTCCTCTTCAAAACGCTTTACGTCGCCTCGGCCGGCCACGCCCGATTATCGACCGACTTTCTCGGCTTGACTGGCCTGGTGAAATACGACGAGCCAACGAAGCGGCCTCGGTGGATCAACCGTTTCTGCGTCTTCTTCCCCACCTTGGCGCTGGTCCTGTACTTCGCCTGGCGCGATCCCAAGATCATGGTCACGATTGGCGGCTACGCCCAGGCGGTGACTCTGCCCATCATTTCCGGCGCGGCCCTTTACCTGCGCTACTTCCGCACCGACAAGCGCCTGGCCCCGTCTTGGGTATCGGACCTCTTGCTGTGGATCGCGTTCCTGTCGATCACAGCCTTTTCGTGCTATGCGGTGGTCAAAGACGTCCTGCCGGCGGTCCGCACCTGAATCTCTTCGGCGTCCAAGTAGCGATCCTGACGTTTAGTCGGTGTTTAGCGGATGCATCGGCCCTTGCCTCGTCGCCGCGTCTTGTGGAGCACGCGGGTCAATCGCGGCGTGACCTACGGTTGATAAGCATTTTCAGCCGTTTCCGGAGCCGTTCCCATGCCCGACATTGCCACCGCTTTGTTGCTTGCCGCGCCGGGACAGCCCGGCACGATCCTGCTGGTTGGAATCATTGTGACCGTGATCATCGGTTCGTGCTTTCTGTGCTACTTTGCCCTGACCGGATCGGCCGAGAAGGCGCGGCAGATCACGGCGCAGAGTGCGAAGGTCGAATTCACCGGTGATAACTCCGGGCCGATCCGCCGCTATCCGCCGACGGGCAGCGCCTATCTCCCCTCGGGCGTCGCGTCGCTGGGCGAATCACAATACGTGCACCGCTACGAGTCGATTGCCGAGCAATGTCATCTGGGTTGGCTGTTTGGCTCGTCGGCCGATAAGTATCCCACATACATCTCGTATCGCGATGCGATCGTCGTTGTCGCACCGGAAGGGTTCACCGTGATCCCGTGGGAAGAGGTGACCGAGTTTCTGCATCCGGTCGGCTTCAAGGCGTCGAATGGGCAGAAGTTCGTCCTCACCAACGACTTCACGAACTACGGCCCGCTCTATGAACGGTTCCAAAGCGAGATCCTGCTGAGCGTGCTGCCCAAGGCCCTGGCTGCGGTCGAAGCGGGCCAGGAATGGGTCTTCGAGCCGTTTACCGAGCTGGATTTCTGGGGCCGGTTCACCGCGGCCCTCAATCGGCCGCAGCTCATGGCCCCGCTGGCGATCGGCAAGCAAGGCATCCGCTACAAGGATCAGAACCTGGCCTGGTCCGACGTCAGCAGCATCCAGCTCGTCAAGCACCTGCACAACGGCGCTTTGTGCTCGACGTCGCTGGTGATCCACAAGAACTGGGCGGTTTTTGCTTCGATGCAATTCGACTTCCACTCGGTGGCGAACTCGTTCCTGCTGACGGAGCTATTGCCACACGTCTGCCCGCAGCATCTGCTCGTGCCGGCAGGTTCGCAGGGTGCAAGATAGCTACGCCCGCCCAATCTTCCGGCGATAGGCTTCAATCCCGGACTTGACTTCCAGCCGTGCGGTCGTCGAATCGAGTTCATCGACGATCGCGAAGATGTCGTTTGCAAGCTCGACACATCGCTGCGACGTCACTGGCGTGCCTGCTTGTGAAGCTCGCAGATCGTAGTCGGCCTTGACACGAAATGAATGAAGGTCCGCAAGCCGCCTGCCCGCTATTTTCGCCCGGGCATGTCCGGACTCGAGGAGGCACCGGTGGAGTTCTCCGTGGTTGTGTCCGACTTGAACTGCCAGTGAGGCAAGATAATCCTTGGCCGAGTGAAACGCAGAATAATAGGCGCGACTAACCGCTGTGCGGAGCTGCGCTTCGTCGGCGGGCGGAGCTACCGCGAGTCTGCCAGCCAGTCGGAGGAAGTCCCGCGCAGTGATCATGAGTGACCGACAAGCAACCGATACCGCGATTCGTCCCCAATACCGAGCTTGGAAACATCCTCATGCCAGCGATCACGCAATACTCGAATTTGTGGATACTCCAAATCGCTCGTCACCCAGAAGTTTATCCAGGGATCGTCGGGCTCCGATGGATCGCAGTCGATCTCCGTTTGCACCTCGCCTGGAAAGAGCGACTGCGTGATCTGCTTGATCTGCTCGACTAGCGCATCAGTCGGACGCCAGTCGGCGCCGACGCGCGTGAGCTTCGCCGTCTCGGCCGCGTCTACGCGCTTTTGCAGGGAAAGCAGCGCATCAAAAGCCGCTGGCGGCTGCCCACTGGTCTCCGGGGCGTTCGACGACAATGACATCGACAGTTTTCCTTACTTGTATTCGCTACACTAAGGCTACTGCGGGACTGAATTCCGGTCAAATTGAACATCCGGGGACTCACCCATGTCCGCTGACAAAATTACCCGCTCCACGGTCATTCCCGCCCTTCGCTATCGCAACGCTTCCGCGGCGATCGAGTGGCTGTGCAAGGTCTTTGGATTCGAGAAGCAGCTGGTCGTGCCCGGCAAGGACAACACGATCCTCCACGCGCAGCTCACGCTCGGCGGCGGCATGATCATGCTCGGCTCGGTCCATGGCGGCAGCCAGTGGGGCAAGCTCATCAAGCAGCCGGACGAGATCGGCGGCTTCGAAACGCAAAGCGCCTATCTGGTCGTTGCCGACGCAGACGCCGTCTATGCCCGGGCCAAGTCCGCGGGCGCTACGATCGTGATCGATATCAAGGACGAGGACCACGGCGGCCGCAGCTTCACCTGCCGCGATCCGGAGGGGCGGCTGTGGAGCGTGGGGACTTATGATCCGTGGACGAGCGCATGAATTTGAATTCTTACGCTCCCACGGTAACCGTCCGCCTCGACACGCTCGGCGAGGTGGTCGAGGTGTTTCAGCCGCGGCGGTGGACGAAGTGGCTCATTATCGCGACGTTTGGCCCCTTGGGGCTGGCCGGGCTGCTGGTCGCCGCGGTGATTGTCGGCGGAATCTTTACGCTGCCCGACGTGCCGCTGCCGCTGGCCTTGCCTTTCGCGGGCATTGGTCTGGTCTTAGGGTGCGTGGGGATATGGCTCGTCTTGCGCTCGTGGAAGTGGCTGGGTCACAGCGTGGAGATCCGCGAGCATGGCATCTGCTGCTGGTGGCGAAGGGAAGTGGAAGCGCGCCGGTGGGAGGAGATCGCCACGATGCGTGCCTGGTCAGTCGAATTCAAAGGGCGCGATTACCCGCACCTCTCGGTGACATTTCGCGACGGCGTCACCTGGCACTTCGATGATGAGTACCTGACCTGGCCCCGTTTGTTTGAGCTGATCCGCCGCCACGACCCGTCCGCTGCGAAGTAGCTGCGACATTGCCTGGCGCTAATTCCGGTGACAACAATTAGCGCAAACGCGGCGCGGCGGGAAAGACGAGTCATACAATTGCCCTTGAAAAGCAGTCGGCGACAAGTAACCAGGCGATTTGCTGGCAGTTATTCGCTGAAAATCAGCGGTCTTTGGAACCCGCAGCCATTTTCAGTCCGGCCATTAAGGGAATACAATAAGGCGACCAGTGCCCCCAGGAGCGAGCAGCGGCGGGAGGCCGCGCGGATTCCTCGGCGGGAGTTGTTCCTTCTCCAACGTGTATGTTCATCTGCCGCCGAGACGATTCGGCCGCGGCTCTATCGCCATGTCCGGCCCCGATCTTTCGCTGCCGATGGTCAATCCCAACGCCGGCCGGCTGGGGCGGCTGCTCGAGTCGCTCGTGGGGCAGGCTTCCAGCCTGCCAAATCCTGGCAGGCAAAATGCCCGCCCCACTCCCCTCCCCATGACCATGGACGAGGCCCGCCGCCGCGGCTGGGACGAACTGGACGTCGTGTTCGTCACCGGTGACGCCTACATCGACCATCCCAGCTTCGCGATGGCCATCCTGGGCCGCGTGCTCGAAGCAGCCGGCTTTCGCGTGGGCATCGTCAGCCAGCCCGATTGGCGCAAGGTCGATGACTGGCGGCGCTTCGGCCGACCGCGGCTGTTCTTCGGCATCTCCGGCGGCAACATGGACTCGATGATCAACCACTACACGGCCAACAAGAAGGTCCGCAATGCCGACGCCTATTCCCCCGGCGGCCGCATCGGCCTGCGGCCCGACCGGGCGACGCTGAGCTACTGCCAGCGGGCCCGCGAAGCCTATCCCGGCGTGCCGGTGATCGCTGGCGGCGTCGAAGCGTCGCTGCGGCGGCTGGCACACTACGACTATTGGTCGGACAAGGTCCGCCGCTCGATCCTGCTCGACTGCAAGGCGGACCTCGTCGTCTTTGGCATGGGGGAGGAAGCCATCCTCGAAATCGCGCAGCGACTAAACAAGGGCGAGTCGGTCAAGGACCTGCGGCACATGCGCGGCGTGGCTTATTGCCTGGGAGCGAGCGAGACGATTCCGCCGTGGCCGCCAGCCAAGAGTTCCAAGTTTCAAGTTCCAAGTTCCAAGTTGGAAGCAACCAGTTCTCGCGTGCCTGAAGTGGAACATGAAACCTGGAACTTGGAACCTGAAACTTGCTGCTCGACCATTACCCTCCCCACTTTCGACCAGGTCGCCACCGACAAGCTCGCATTCGCCGAAGCGACGAAAATCATTCACAACGAAACGAACCCCTACAACGCCAAGCGCCTCGTGCAGTGGCACGACCGGCAAGCCGTCGTCGCCAATCCGCCCGCGTTTCCGATCTCGCAGGCGTCGATGGACGCGATCTACACGCTTCCCTACACGCGGCTGCCGCATCCCTCGTACCGCGAGCCGATTCCCGCGTGGGGCATGATCAAGGACTCGGTCACGATCATGCGCGGCTGTTTTGGCGGCTGCACGTTCTGCTCGATCACCACGCACCAGGGGCGGACAATCCAGTCGCGGAGCAAGGAATCGGTGATTTCCGAAATCGAGCAGATGGCGGCCGATCCCAAGTTCAAGGGGACGATCAGCGACATCGGCGGCCCGACTGCCAACATGTTCGAGATGAAATGCACGCGGCCCGACGTCGAAGCCGTCTGCCGCCGCCAGTCGTGCGTGCACCCGACGATCTGCAAGCTCCTGGGGACCGATCACGGCCCGCTCGTCGAGCTGATGAAAGAGGCCCGCCAGGTGCCCGGCATCAAGAAGGTGCTCGTGGCCAGCGGGATCCGGATGGACCTCGCCCGCCGCTCGCCCGAATACATGCGCGAGCTGGTGCAGCACCACGTCGGCGGCCACCTCAAGGTCGCCCCCGAGCACACCGACCCCGACGTGCTGATGAAGATGCGCAAGCCCGCCAACGACGACTTCGAGCGCTTCACCGAGGTCTTCAACCGCGAATCAAAACGGGCCGGCAAGCGGCAGTTCATCGTCCCCTATTTCATCGCCAGCCATCCGGCCAGCGATCTGGACGCGATGATCAACCTGGCAGTCTTCCTCAAGCAGAACGGCTACAAGCCCGACCAGGTGCAGGATTTCATTCCGGCCCCGTTCGACGTGGCGACGGCCATGTATTACACGGGGATCGACCCGTTCACGAAGAAGCCCGTCTATATCGCCAAACAACTGCGCGACCGGAAGCTCCAGCGGGCCCTGATGCAGTTCTTCAAGCCCGAAAACTACTTCGAGGTCCGCGAGGCGTTGCAGCGAGCCAAGCGCACCGACCTCATCGGCGACGGCTGCGACTCGCTCATCCCCAGCCGCCCGCCCAAAGAGGCCCTGCAAAAGCGGCGGCAGGACGCGAACCAGCGCTTCGTAGGCAACTACGTCCACACTCCGCCGGGAACCGGGGCGGGACCGAAGCGGAGGAACGATAAGCAATCGCGGAATCGGCCGGGGAAAGGTTATCGGCCGAAACCCTAGTGAGGTAGAATTGTAATGGAATGAAAGGAGGATCATGTATGACTCTCGCGGAAGCTCTGTCGCAAGTCGAGCTCGAAGCCGGTCGAACCTATGACTGCGTCGTCAACGGCAAGCGGGTCACGGTGCGCGTCGTCCCGGCAGGCGCCATCGCCCCGTCGGCACGCTACGACGAATCCGACGTCATGCTCGATCCGTGGTGCGAATTGCCGTCGCAGGGCAAGGTCATCCCGAATGCGAAGGTTCGCTGGGGAGAGTTGCCGGTGGATATTCCTGTGATGCCAAACGAGGACGAATGATCTACTCTAGACCGCCCAGTTTCGCACCCGTGGATCAAGGCGATGTGTTCGATGACTGCCCCGTGGCGCAGTTCGAGTCGATTCCCGATCCAAATGCCTTGGAGGCGGAGTTTACTTCCCAACTCCGGAGGGTCTATGTCTTGACGCAGGCGTGCGATCTGATTCAGCGCAAAGTCTCCAGCGTCGTCGTCGCGCAGGTTTTGGATGCAGACCAGCTCGTGGCGACTTCGGTTCTTAAAGCCGCCGATGTTCGCGGTCCTGTTCGCGCTGGACGTGTTCATGGCTGGTACTTTCTCCCCAAAAGTTCGTCGCTGGGATTGCCTGAATCGATTGTCGACCTCCGCACGCTGCACACCGTGCGACTGGAATTGCTCGTTGACCTCTGCCGGGCGGGCAAGCGGATCGCTCATCTGGAATCGCTCTATCGCGAACACCTCGCCCAGCACTTCGCCAATACCTACTGCCGGATCGGTCTCCCGATGCCGTATGAGACGGAATAAACGGCAAGGGTTGGTCGTCGCCATGATCACACGCTCATCCCCGCCAGATACCCCGTGCTGAACGCGGCCTGAAAGTTGTAGCCGCCGATCGGGCCGTCCAGGTCGAGGATTTCGCCCGCTAAATAGAGGCTGGGCACGAGCTTGCTTTGCATCGTGCGGCTGTCGATTTCATCCAGGGCGATGCCGCCGGCCGTGACTTCCGCCTTGGCGAAGCCGCGCGTGCCGGTAATGGGGATGCGGACCGACTTGAGAGCGGCGACCAGGTCGGCCCGGCCTTTTTTGCTAAGCTCGGCGGCTTTGAGTTCGAGTGGCAGGCCGGCGAGTTGAATGAGCTGTTCGACCAGCCGACGGGGCAGCTCCGGCGCGACGATGGCGGCGATCTGCTTCTTGCCGTCGCGCGAACACGACTCGCGGATTTGCCCGTCGAGCTGATCGGCCCGCGTATCGGGCAAAAAGTCGCAGGCCAGCGCGAGCGACCGCGGCTCAGCGGCGGCCGTGACCGTGCGGCTGATGTCGAGGATCACCGGGCCGGAAAGTCCAAAATGAGTGAAGAGCAGCGAGCCGCGGCGCTGATCGAGCGGCTTACTTGCATTCGGCCAGTGCAACGCCACGGCGACATCGGGAATTGTGACGCCTGAAATCGAATGGACCCACGCGGCATCGGAGGTGAGCGGCACCAGGGCAGGGCGGGGCGGAACGATCATGTGGCCCAGTGCCGCCGCCCAGCCATAGCCGTCCCCCGTCGTGCCGCTGCCGGGATACGATTGCCCGCCGGTGGTGAGAATGAGCTTGGCTGCGGCGACCGTAGGCGTCTCGCTCCGCGAGACGTTTCTCTCACCCAGAGCGTGAGGACTAAGGTGGACCAGAAATCGCTCCCCATCCCGCTCGATCGCCGTGGCTGGCGAGTCGAGCGCCACCTCCGCCCCGCTGCGAACCAGCCGCCGGACCAATGCATCCAGCACGTCGGTTGCCCGGTTGCTGACGGGAAAGACCTTGCCAGTCTCTTCCACCTTGGTCGGCACCCCTTCATCCTCGATCAGCTTCACCAGGTCCGCAGGGCCCAAAGCCGCCAGGGCGGAGTGCAGGAAGTCTCCCTGGTCGCGATAGGCGCGGACGATGCCCCACTTGTCGGTCGCGTGCGTGATGTTGCACCGCGTGCCGCCGGACATCAGGATTTTGACGCCGGGGCGGCGATTCTTTTCCAAGAGCAGCGTCCGCCGGCCGCGCTCCGCCGCCACCGCCGCAGCCAATAGCCCGGCAGCTCCCGCGCCGATGACGACTACTTCGTAAGAGTCCAAGGTCCAAAGTCCAATGTCCAAAGTCGGGAACGGAAGGCGACAGTCCAGACTTTGGACTTTAGACCTTGGACTTTGGACTGGCTAGAGCGGCGAGTTTCGCTATACCGTCAAAGAGACGGCGTAAAGAATGGCGAAGATCACGCCCATGAACACGATCATCCACACGGCCGTGTGCCAGGCGTGATAGAGGATCGGTTGCCATAGCTCATGCCGCGTCGCGCCGTATACCAGGCTAACCGACACGATCAGCGGGATGCTGTACCAGAACTGCGCGGCGAGAAGGGAAGAGGCCAGGAGCATTTAGGATTTATGATTTAGGATTTCGCGGGCAGTCATGCCTTCTTGTCTTTGTCGTCGTCGCTCGGCGGACCGCGCTCCTTGCCGCCCGGCTCGCTGATCACGGGGCCGGCGAAGGCGTCCCAAATTGCCAGCACGTTCAAGAGGCCCGCAACCATTGTGTAAAGCGTCCCCAATTCAAAGCGGATATTGAGCGTGTTGTGCCAATGCGACAGCTCCTCCTGGCTCTTCGGCGGGGCCATGAACTTGCCCAGCGGCAACTCGCCGCCGCGGCGAACGGCCAGGCTTTGCACCACCGCGGGGGCCGCCGGCAGGCCGACGCCGAGCTGCAAGGGAAATTGCCAGCGGCGCTCGACCTGGTTCCACGAGGCATAGACGACCTTCCCTTCGCCTAATGCCAGGCCGAAAAAGTAGGTCCCCAAGATGCACACCATGAACAGCACGCCCTTGGCGTACCGCCGCTGGTACATGTGCCCCAGCCCCGGCCACAGCCAGGCCAAAAGGGCGGCGAAATTCGGCTCGCGGAGGTCGATCTCCAGCGAATCGAGCGGGGCGGCGGTTTTCTCAGGGGTGGGCATGATCGGGCGGCCAGGGAAGGGCGGAATTCCGCCATTCTACAGGCCCGGCAGGCGGGAGCTAGAGCAGTTGGGAGTGAGTGGTGAGTGGTGAGTGGTGAGTGGTGAGTGGTGGTTCGGCGGCGCATCTCAAATCTTGGACTTTGGACCTTGGACTTTGCCTCGGCCCTTCCACCACTCACCAACTCACCACTCACTCTGCCATCACCACTTCCCCGCCGTCAATGCCGCCACGATCTTCTCCTTCGTCTTGTGCTCGTCGCACAGCTTGCGCAGCTCCTGGCGATTGGGGGGCGCGAGCGTCGGCACCTCGACCTCGGCGAATTCATCCACCGCGATCAAGTGCTCGACCGGTTTGCACTTCCAATCTTCGACCACTTTCCACTCGCCTTCCCCCTGGGCCGGCTTGAGGCGCGGAGCGCGGGCGAACTGGGCTTCGAGCTTGGTCAGCCGCACGCCCAGCGTGACCCACAGGCGCATCGTCTTCTTGAACGGATCGATATAGATCGGCACGGCGACGCGGGTGTCCTCGGCCAGGTCGGCATCGTCGGCGATTTTGGCCAGCCACTCCTCGGCCGCCTTGTAGCAAGCTTCCGCGTCGGCCACTTCCCCTTCTTTCAAGGCTGGCTTGTGGCC
>JAKEHX010000149.1 GCA_022614795.1 Planctomycetaceae bacterium
AGCCGTTGTTCCAGCAGTGGGACTCCAGGATCGGCTACAACTCGCCGACCCAGCGGATCGTCACGGGTACGGCGCTTAGCGTCATGAAATGCCCCAGCGACTTGCAGGCGAATGCCTCGGTCAATCCTGACGGCGGAACAAATTTTGGCACATTTGACAAAGGAAATTATGGACTGAACGTCGGCGGCGGAAGTGCCAACGAAAACAACGGCAATGGCGCGGGACCGGGCGAGTCGCCCACGTGGGCGATCAACGCAGCCAACGGCAATCCACCGGGGTACGGGAGAGGTTCGATCAATCGCGGTATTGCTCACTGGCGCGATGGAGTTGTGAGTCCCAATTCGCCGACGAGCACTGGCATGAACGAGCTATTGGATGGCACTTCCAACTGCGTCCTTGTCGGAGAAATGATTCATTGGCAACACAACAATGATTGTCGTGGTTGCTGGGGGAAGGCTTATGGTGCCATTGTCAGCGCATATACGCTTGGCGTTCCCAACACCGACGGTCCCAATGGAATTGCAACGCCAAATGTCCGCGCGGTGGGGATTTATCGCGATGGCCCAACCCATTGCCAAACGGTGCCAGGCGACCCGCAACTAGAATGTGTCGATGGCGGTGGCGATGGTCTGCGCGGAGTGGCGATGCGCAGCCGTCACCCGGGCGGTGTCCAGGCCGTTTACGGCGATGGACGAGTCGCGTTCATCAGCAACACGATCGACAAGCTGTTGTATCGCGCGCTGTTGACCATTCAAGGCGGTGAAACGGTCTCGGCGCAGTAGTCCATATATCGCTCGCCGTTGTGGTTGACTGTCGGCTACGACGTCCGGCCCGTACGTTGTCTGCGATCGTTGAAGTCGAATCCTGCCGAGCTGTGCGAACCGCCGGAGAGCTGCTTCTTCCACCTGGAGACGTAACCATGAGGACGAGTCTCGGTGCTTGGTGTTGGCTTTCGGCCGCAATCGTGATCGGCGGTGGCGGGTGCAGCGGGTCGCAGCCGTCATCAGGCCGGCCGGAGGTCGAAGGAGTCTCCGACGAGGAACACTTCGGAGCCTCATCGAAAGCACTCTTGTACGAGTTTCGCGCAAAGGTGCGCAGGCGCGGCGTGGATGCGGCGAAACAGGAACTGCCCCAACTCCTCGAAGGATTCGAGGGCTACGAGAATCGGAAGCTTGGCGAGTCTGCTGGCGTCTATAAAGAGATCGTTGATAAGCTCAAGGCCTTGCAGGGCACGCTTGGCTCGGCCAATCGCGACGCGGTGATCAAGGCGGCAGACGAAATTGGCGCGCTCGCGGACAAGCTGCCTGGCAAGGCAAATCCCAATCCAGAAGTGGAGTAGCGTCGCCCACTGCTTTCTTGACCGCCGTGCCGGCCCTCGCGTAGCATGAGCCGTGGGGCAGTCGAGTAAAGGCACTTCAGCATGGCCACGCGGCTCTTTCGTGGCGGCTTCCTTCCGGCGCTTCTCTTATTCGCGACGGCGGCTCGCGGCCAGGACAACGGCAATAACCCTGTCTTCATCGGGAACCTGCCGGCGACGACCGTTCAGCTTCCCACGTTCGGCGTCAGCATCGACGCCGAGGGGACGCTCGAAACCAAACTTTTTCGCGAGTTCGATCGCCAGCTGCTCTTGGCGCGATTGGCGGCGGCCAAGGGCGCCAAACAAGGCGATGTCTGGGCCGCGGCCAAGCTGCGCAAGGTCTCGCTGGTCCGCCTGGAGCGGGCCATTGCCGCCGAAATCGCCGCCGGCCGTCAGCCGGACGACGTGATGCGCAGCCTGGCTGGTCTTACGCGGGTGCAATACGTCTTTTGCTTTCCGGCGATGGCAGGCAAGATGCCTGCCCCACGGGGCCAGCCCGGCGACGGACAGTCAGGCGACATTGTCATCGCCGGCCCGGCCGAGCCGTGGGCCCTCGACCCGGCTGGCCGCGCGGTCGGCCTCGCATCGGGCCGGCCCGTGCTCCAGCTCGATGATCTGGCGGTCGCACTGCGGGCCTTTCCGCCCGACAAGCAGGACCGCCCCTTCCTTGGCTGCTCGATCGATCCGCCGCCGGAAGGGCTCGCCCGGCTGGTCGAGTTTCAAAAGACAGTCCCGCGGCAGATTCGCGACGACGAGCGAGCCGCCGCGACCGCAGCCATCGCCAAAGGGACGTCCGAAGCCCTGGGCAGCGCCGAGATTCGGGTCTTCGGCATCTCGCCGCGGACGCACTTCGCCCACGTGCTCGTCGAGGCCGATTACCGCATGAAGCGGATCGGCATCGGGGCCGAAACGCCGCCCGTGAAGATGACCACGTTTCTGTCGGCCCTGAACACCGCGCCGCAGGGGACGCTCCAGCGGTGGTGGTTCACGCCCGATTACAAGTGCGTGAAGCTGGCGCCGGACAAGCTCGCCGCCCAGCTCGTCGGCCAGGGGGTGCAGCTCTGGGCCGAGGACAAGCTGATCGGTGAAGACGGCTCGCTGAAGTCGCGGGCACTGCTGGGCGAGCCAGCAGTGGCACCCAAGCCCAACAAAGCCAGCGAGCTGTTCACGCTCAGCTTCACCCGCAAGTACCCCGAGATCGCCGCCGCCAGCCCGGTCTATGCCCAGATGCGGAGCCTGATCGACCTGGCCATCTCCGCGGCCCTGATTCGCCGGCTGGAGTATTACACGCAGGCCGGCTGGACGGCGGACACGCTCCGCGACGAGCGCGCTCTCCCCGTCGAAACGCTCCCCCAGCCGCGGCGCGTGCCGTGCGTCGTCAATTCGCTCTGGAAGGGAAACCGCCTGCTCACTCCGGCCGGCGGCGGCGTTTCGATCCGGCCCGATGAAGCGCTGTTGAGCGAGAACCTGCTGTCCGACGAGGATGGGGCGCTCGCCAAGGCGCGCGGCGAATTGACTCAACCAGCTGGCGATCGTTGGTGGTGGGACTAGGTGCGAGGCGCAGTTGCCCTCGTTCTCGTCCTCGTCGTCGTCCTCGTCCTCGTTCTCGTTTGGTGCCGCCGAACGGAGGACGAGGACTAGCAGGCGAGCGGGGCGTCAGCCTCCCGCTAGGTTTCGCTCTTGGAGAACGCAGCACCAGCGGGGTGCTTACGCACCCCGCTCGCCACGGATAAAGAGGACGAAAGACTCACGACCTCGTCACTGCTCCGCCCCTAGTAGTCGTACCATCGACCCCCGTGAAAGGTCGGCGACAACCAGCTTCTCTGGCCGGCCCATTCGATCCAGCACCGCCTGGGCCGCCAGGTAGCCGCTGCGGACCGCCCCTTCCATCGTGGCCGGCCAGCCGGTGCGGGTCCAATCGCCGGCCAGGAAGAGGTTGGGGATGGGCGTCGTTTGCGCGGGTCGCTGCTCGTCGAGGCCGGGGCGGCAGGAGAAGACGGCCTCTGGCTCGGTGATCAACTGCCAGCGGAGCAACGACGCCTCGCGCGCCGCGGGGAAAACAGCTCGCAAATCAGCCAGCACCTCGTCGCGCACGCCGTCGCGCGGGCGGCCGGCGAGGTCGTGCGAGGCGCTGATGACGACCTGGTAGTAGGACGGATTTTCAATCCGTCCAGTCGGACTTTGGACGGATTGCGGACTTGAGACGGATTGCAAATCCGCCCTACGAAAGATCCACTGCGACAGCCGCCCGACCAGCACCGCGTGCGGCAATTCGGTGATCGGCCGGTCAAACCAGAAATGCACGCTGGTGATCGGAGCGGACGGGAAGTCAGCTGCCGCAGCTAGTTGGGGCAATTGTTCGCCCAGCGCAGGGTGGAGCAGCTCCACCGCCTTGCGCCAGGGGACCGCGAGGATCACGTGATCGAATTCGGCGCCGCTGCTCCGCGGCGTGTTGAGGACCAACCTTGCGCCCGATCCAGTAGCGATCGTCCGCGTCGGCGATTCCAGGTGGATGCTCACACCCCGCTCGCACAGCCACTTCGCCACGCGCACGTCGTATAGCTCCCCCAGCGAGACCTTCGGCACGAGCACGTGGCAGGCATCCACGTGGGCGAGAAAGCCGTCCAGAAACACCTTGCGAGCCGAGGAGAGCGACGCCCGGTCAAGCGATTCCCCCAGGGCGCTGACCAGCACGACCTGCCAGAAACGCTCGATTGCTTGCCGCGGCTGCCGCTGGTGATGCAGCCAGTCGATCATGATGGGATCGGATCGCTTGGTCGTCGGCCGACAGATGAGCCGCAACATCGCGCGGGCGATGGCCAGTTTGTCGCTCAGAGTGAGGTGCTTAATCCGGACCAGCGATGGCAGCAAGTGGAATGGTGGCGGCAGCCAGCGCGACGGCCGGAAGTCGCTCCGCCGGCCGTCGGGGCCAAAGAAGTGCAGCGTGTCGTGGCGCTCGAACAGGTCGGCAATTCCCGTCCGCCGGCAGAAGTCGAGGTAGTTCGTGCAGCACCCCATCGCCACGTGCTGGCAATGGTCAACGAGCTCGCCCGACTCGCGATCGAGGTAAGAGCCGGCCCGGCCGCCGAGCCGCCGCTTGGCCTCGAACAGCTCGATTTCCAGGCCACGTCCGGCCAGAGCAGCCGCAGCCGAAAGCCCGGCCAGCCCGCCGCCGATGATAGCGACATTTGTCATTTGTCATTTGTCATTGGTCATTCGTCAGTTGTCAGTTGTCAGTTGTGGGCGACGAGTGACAAGTGACAAATGACAAATGACATCACGTCACCATCGTCCGCAGCACGATCCAGGCTTTGTGCGGCCGCGAGACGCGCAGGCGGTGCGACAACACGGCGGCCGGCTCGCGCTCGATCATCGCCAAGAGGGCCCGATAGGTCGCGTGCATCATGCGGAACATCCGCCGCCCGCTGCCAGCGAGGAATTGCGACGTGGCGGCGGAGGCGTCGTAAAGCTTCACTGCCCGAATCGACTCGAACTTGATCAGCTCGATCCATGGCCTGGGCGGCGGCTGGCCCGCGACGAGCTCGCCGCACTCGAAGCGGGCGAGGTCCGCCCGCGGCAGGTACATCCGCCCGCGGGCCGCGTCCTCGGCCAGGTCGCGAAGGATGTTGGTGAGCTGGAATGCCACGCCGCAGTCGGTCGCCGGTGCAATGGCCCGTTCGTCGCGGCAGCCCCAAATCGCCAGGCACGCCAGGCCGACAGCCGACGCGACGTGCACGCAGTAATGCCGCAAGTCGTCGAACGTCGCAAAGCCGGCATGGTCGAGGTCCATCTGGACGCCGGCGACGACCTGGCGGAGGTAGTCGCGCGGGATGTCGAAGCGCCGCGCGGTGTCGGCGAGAGCGGGGAGGACGGAGGCAATTTCGGATTTCGGATTTCGGATTTCGGATTGGCGGACGAGAGAGGACTCCAACTCTTCGCGCCATGCCACGAGTCGTTGCCGTTTTACTTCAACCTCCTCCACGCCGTCGGCCAGGTCGTCGGTGTGGCGGGCGAAGGCATAGAGCGCCTCCATCGCCCGCCGCTGGTCGTGCGGCAAAAGCCAGAACATGCGGGCGAAAGTCGAATTGGCGGCGTGGGCAAGCCGGCGGCAGAGGCGGTAGCTCCGCACCAGCTCGTCGCGGTCTTTGCGTACCGATTCGTCGCGGTGTTCACCGCGCACAGGTTCGTCGCGGTGTTCACCGCGCGCAGAGTCACTGTTCATCCCTGCCACCACGCGGTTGCGAGCAAGCGGAGCTTCGTCAACCGGCCGACGGTTGGCCGCCGCGACCACACATCGTACCGGGCGCGGCGGATCGCGGCGAGGATGGCCTGGCCGCCCTCAATGAACACGCGAATCGGCAACCGCAGGTCGGCGGGGACATGCTGCACCAGCGGCCGGCCCGCCAGCAACCATATATCGGCCTGATCGACGAGGTGCGTGAGCAGCTCGCGGAAGCGATCGTCGCACTGGCCCGCGGCAAAGTCATCCTCGCTCCAACCGAACCGGCGGCACAAATCGAGCGGCAGATAGATGCGGCCTCGCTCGAAGTCGCGGCGCACGTCCTGGCAGAAGTTAGCCAGTTGCAGCGCCGTGCAGATGGTGTCCGAGAGGTGCGCATTGCGCTCGTCCAGGCACCGCCCCAGTGCCAGGACGATCCGCCCGACCGGATTGGCCGATCGCATGCAATACGTCATCAGCTCGCCAAACGTCTCGTACCGCTTCTGCACCTGGTCGCGGCGAAAGGCCGCGAGCAGATCGGCCAGCGGCTGCTTGGGCAGGTCATACTCGCGGACCGTTTCGGCCAGCGCAATGAAGACAGGGTGGCGCGCTGCAGGGAACGCCCTCTGTGGCGTTCCGGACGATGCGAACAGCTCGTCAAGCTGCCGCTCCCACCAATCGAGCAGCGATAGTGACTCGCCCCCCGCTTCGTCCGCCAGGTCGTCGGCCCAGCGGCAATAGGCATACACATTGCACAGGTGCTGGTGCAGGTGCCGCGGGAACAGCCGGCTGACGACGGTGAAGTTTTCGTAGTGCGACTGGGCTAGGCGGCGGCAATAGGCTTGCGCCTCGGCGAGCGTCGGCGGCGCGTGGTGCGCCGCCGGGCCGTGCTGTGTTGCCGGACCAGACTGTGTCGCCGGTCCGTAGCGTGCAAGTTCCGCCGCGAGGTCCATTCGCTTGTTCAATCACGCGCGGAGCGTGATGCCTGCGATGCGCGTGCTACTTCACCGTGATCATCATGTCCTTGGGGTTCTCGCTCAAAATCAGCCCGGCGAACCGCACCTCTTGCGGGACCGAGTTGCTGTGCAGTTGCAGCCCGATTGGCCCCGCTTCACATAGCTCTGGCTTGTCGTCGGACCAATCGGCGACGAGCTGGCCGTTGACCGCCAGGCGAATGCGGTTGCCGATCGCCAGGATTTCCATCCGGTTCCAATCCTTGTTGTCGGCCTTGGCGGCCCGGCCGTCGTCGCGGTAGATGCTGTTGCGGCGGTACAAGTCATAAAAACCCCAGCCCGACGGAAACATCACCAGGTGCCCCTGGTACGAACTCTTCTCCGCGTCCTTCTCGAACTTCTTGCCCCAAATGGCGATGCCCGAGTGCATGCTCGATTCGGCGAGCTTCCCTTCGAAGACCAGCCGGAAGTTGCGGTAAGGCTTTTTCGTGAGCAGGTAATTGCTCACTTTGGGAGCATTCTCTTTTTCGTTGCGGGCGACGATGACGCCGTCCTTGATCGTGAAGTACTTCTGCGTTCCCCCCTCGCCCGTATTCCCTTCCCAACCTTCGAAGTCGTGGCCATTGAAGAGCTTCACCGGCGTCTCCCCGTCGGGGAACTTGACCGATGCGGACCAGTCACCCGGTTTATCGGCGGCCTCAAGGCAATTCACTTGGGCCAGCAACAGACCGAGCAACAGCGCGGCGAGCGAGACAAGCCAGATGCGGAGCATGGGAGGGTTCCTGGGTGAGAGGTGCGGACTTGTAACGAGCCGCGATTATAGCCAGACGCAAGTCGTCAATGCACCGCCCCTCGTTATCGCCTTCCTCGTCCTCGGAGGTCGGAGGTCGGAGGTCGAAGGTCGAAGGTCGGAGGTCGAAGGTCGAGCACGAACATTTCGCCGCGGTGCTCGCACCGCGCGTTGGATCGCGGAACACGTTGGGAGGCAGGAAAGGACGAACCGCTCCTCGGAGCGGATGGACGACTCCTTGGAGCGGACGGACGACTCCACGGAGCGGACCAGCGGCTCCTTGGAGGGAACCGTTCCCTCCACGGAGCGGACGAACCGCTCCAATCCCGGAGAAAATCGCTAAGTTGTGTCAGGGCAATGACTTATAGAAAACACGTCGAAACCAGCGGGGGCCCGTACTGCCAAAATGGCAGTCCCGAATCCTGAACCCTGAACCCCGACCTCCGACCTTCGACCTTCGACCTCCGACTTCCGAGGACGAGGACGAGGACGAACCACGAACCCTGAACCCTGAACCCCGACCTCCGACCTCCGACCTTCGACCCCCGACTTCCGAGGACGAGGACGAGGACGACGACGAGGACGAGGACGAGTTGCGGCTACCGTTCCCCCGGCCTGCGGAGTGGAATCGGCGGCAGCGATTCGGCCGGCGGCAGAGGATCCGCAGGGGGCAGACGCTCGGGCCCGGCGCCAAAGTCGCCGGCCTGGGGCAAATTGAAGAACTGCTCGGCCGGGCGGTCGCCGGGGGCATAGCGGTCGTAGTTGGGGCCGGGCGGGTGCGACTGGGGATAGCACGCCGGCGCGGCGATGCGGCCGAGCGGGCCGATCGAACCATACCGCTCTTCGTAGAACCGAATGCCGTGAGTTTCGAGAATCGTGCCCGACTGAAGCTCCAGCTCGGCCAGCAGTGTGTTGTAGCTGGCCAGTGCGGCCGCCTCGTCGCGAATCGCGTTCCCCAGGTCGGTAATGGCCAAGAGCACGTTGAGAAAGTTGAACGACTCCTGGAACTGGCTGCCAAAAACCCCTTCCTGGACCTTGCGGTTCTCCTCAGCCGCCGCGCGGGCCTCACGCTGGGCCAGGTACTGCTCGTAGGCGACGTCGAGGCTGCGGATGGTCGTGGCCAGGTTGTGCGATGCCGCATGCAAGCCCTGGTCGAGGTTTGCCCGGTCGCGAGCCAGAATCAGCTCCCGCTGGCGAAGCTGGGCCCGTTCGCGCCGCAAGCCGAGCGGGACCGAGAAGTTGACGCCGAGGGTCCAATCGGTGAACTGTCCCGGCCCCGTGGAGAGGTTGTTGCCACTCGGCAATTCGCCCGACAGGCCGTTCCAGCGATACAGGCCGACGGCATCGAGCTGCGGCAGGGCGTTGTTATTGGCGATGATCCGCTGCTGCTCGTCGGCTTCGAGAACCAGCTTGAGCTCGATCAGGTCGGGCCGCCGCTGGGCCGCCAGCTCGACGAGGTCGGCCCAATCGGCGAGGTAGCGCTGCGGCGAGGGCTCGGTCGTCGGCACCAGCTCGGCCTGGTCCCACGGCGGCAAGCCGAGGAGATTGCGCAGTGCCGCTTCGCTTTGCAGGACGTTGTTCCTGGCCGAAATCAGGCTCGACTTGAACAGGGCCAGCGACGTGCGGGCCTGGGCCGGGTCGGCGTTGTTCCGGCGGCCGACCCGGAACTGGGCATCGGCGAAGCGGAGGTTGAATTCGAGCTGCTTCACTTGCAGCTCGGTGGCCAGGACGGCGGTCCGCGCGGCGACCAGGTTCCAATACGCCTCGATCACGCCGCGGACCTGCTCCTGCAACGCCCCTTTGAGCTGAAAGAACGACCGCTCGGTGTCGAGTCGGGCCAGCACGACCGGCGCGAGGTTCGCCGGTCGGCCAAAGCCTTGAAGCAGCGGCTGCGTATAGCTGATGTCGGCCGAACTGCTCAGCTCGGGATTGAGCGGGAATACGCCCGGTTTGAAGAATGCCTGCGTGGCGTCAACGCCGACCCGCCACGTGCCGCCGAGCGGGTTGTCTTTGGTCACAGCCGCATCCAGGCGATACTGGTTCGTCGTCCGCCCGAAGATGATCGAATCGACCGGGTTGTTGGGATCGACGAACACCGCCGACGGCAGCTCGAGGTGGTCCCAGTTGTTGTTGACCGTGAGGAAGGGATCGAAGCGGGCGAGCTGCTGGTCGACCGTCGTGTTGGCGATGGCCACGTCGTAGATGGTCTGCCCGCTTGCTATCGCGGTCACGCCGGCCAGCACGCGGATCACGCGGTCGTTCTCAAGGGCGATGCGAATGGCATCGTCGAGCGTGAGGAAGCGCTTCGTCGCACCCGGATCGCCGGCGCTGACGGTCGGCGGCGGACCGCTCGGCGGCAGCGGCACGTAGGGCAGGCTCCCGATCGGCCGTACGTCGGCGGTCCGCTGCTCGGGATAGATGATCCGCCATGGCAGGGGCGAGCGCACTTGCGCGCTGGCAAACTCTGCCGGTAATACCGACAGGGCAAGGATTGCGGCCGGAAATGCGATACGCGCACACAGCGACATAGGAACTATGTCGGCCGCTCGTACGGCTTGTAGCAGCGATCCTCAAACTGCCGATTCAGCTTGAACTGGCGGTTCTGCTTGGGCAGGCGCATGTAATGTCTGAAGGGCTTGCGCAAAGTTTGCGGTGTCGGCCACCACGTAGCCGTCGCGGAGGACGATCGTCCGCTTGGCGTGCTGGGCCACATCTTGTTCGTGCGTGACGAGAATGACAGTAATCTTCTGTTCCTCGTTCAGTTGTCGAAATATGGCCAGCACCTCGTGACTGGTGCGCGTGTCGAGGTTGCCAGTCGGTTCGTCGGCCAGCAGGATCGCGGGCTCATTCACGAGGGCCCTGGCGATCGCCACGCGCTGCTGCTGCCCGCCCGAAAGCTGGCTGGGGTGATGGTCCAGCCGGTCGGCCAGGCCGACAAGCGTGGGCTTGTCGAGCGCCCGCTGCCGCCGCTCGCGGGCCGAGATGCCCCTGGCGTACAGCAGCGGCAGCTCGACGTTTTCGAGCGCGGTCGTGCGGGCCAGCAGGTTGAAATTCTGAAACACGAATCCGATCCGCTTGTTGCGAATCACTGCCCGCTCGTCGCGCGACATCGTCGCGACCTCTTCCCCCGCAAGCCGGTAGCTGCCGCTCGTCGGCCGGTCGAGGCAGCCGAGCGTGTTCATCAAGGTCGATTTGCCTGAACCGGACGGGCCGATCAGGGCGATGTACTCGCCCTGCTCGATGGTCAGCGTGGCATCTTTGAGAGCCTCGACCTTGACCTCGCCCAGGTCGTAGGTTTTGCAAACGTTGTTCAGTTCAATGAGGGGCAACGCGCGGCTCCATTACGGGGCGAACATGCGATCGAGCACTTGCAATACCGCGTTTTGCGTCGCGGCCCCAAGGCGCCCTAGTCGCTTCACAAGCCGTTGCCGATCCACGGTTCGAATCTGGTCGAGCGCCACCTCTCCGCTCCGGTCCTGAAACCGGCAGGGAACACGCGATGGATAATCACGTCCGCGGCTGGTCAACGGAGCGACGATGATCGTTTGCAGATGCTGGTTCATGTCGTCGGGCGAAATGACAACGCAGGGCCGCGTCTTCTTCATCTCGTGGCCGACTGTAGGATCCAGCGTTATCAAGAACACGTCGAAGCGCGAGGCTACCACTCCCACTCCTCCACATCGAACGAAGTGAGCGGGGGTAAATCTCCGTCGATGAGCTTGTCGTCGCCGCGCGCCGCCATTTCGCGGAACGCTTCGGACCATCCCGCCCGCGGATGGCCTCCTTTGCGGATGATGATCCGGTCGCCGTGCACTTCGAGTTCGATCTCGCGGTCGAGCCCAACTTGCTCAATCATCGCTTTCGGCAAGCGAACGCCGCGGGAGTTGCCAATCTTTACGAGATGAGTTTTCATACGAATGTCTCCGCTGGAATGTAATTACAAAGTATATACCATCGACTCGCCCTGGCAATTGACTAAACTCGGCTTACGACGATTCCCGCCCATTTTTGCCGAGGACTTCATGCGCTGGCGCATTCCTATTGTCGCAGTGATACTGCTCCCATCACTCGCCCTTGCCGACGGACCGGCCGACAACATCCCAGCCAACGTCCGCCGCATTCCCAAGCTCGGCATCGAGGTGCCCGCCGATCGCCGGGCCGCGCTCGAAGCGGGGCTGGCGAAGCTTAGCCAGTCGCTGAACAAGCTCCGTGAGGCGGCTGGCAGCAAGTCGCCGCCCCATCCGCGCCTCGTGGAGCTGCTCCCCGATGTGGAGGTCTATCACAAGGCCGTCCACGACGCCCTCGCTTATCAGGAGTTCTTCGACCCCAAGGAAATCGACTTTGCCGACGCGGCCCTGGTCACCGGCCAGGAGCGCGCACGACAGCTCGCCGCCGGCCAGGCCCCCTGGACCACCGCCACCGGCCTCGTCGTCCGCGGCTATGTCTCCAAGCTCGACGGCTCCGTGCAGCCGTATGGACTGGTCGTGCCCGAAAGCTATACAAGCAAAGGCCCCGGCCGGTTTCGCTGCGACCTGTGGTTCCATGGCCGGGGCGAGACGCTCAGTGAATTGAACTTCATTCGCGACCGCACGAACAACGTCGGGGCCATCTCGCCCGAGGACACAATCGTCCTGCATCCCTACGGCCGCTACAGCAACGCCTTCAAGCTGGCCGGCGAGATCGACGTGCTGGAAGCCCTCGAATCAGCGCAGAAGCGTTACCGCATCGACGACGACCGCATTGCCGCCCGCGGCTTCTCGATGGGCGGAGCGGCCGCGTGGCATTTTGCCGTCCACTACCCCGACCGCTGGTTCGCCGCCAATCCCGGCGCGGGCTTCAGCGAAACGCCCGAGTTCCTCAAAGTGTTCCAGCAGGAGACGCTCAAACCCACCTGGTGGGAACAAAAGCTGTGGCAGCTTTACGACTGCAACGGCTGGGCGATCAATCTGCGGCACTGCCCCACGGTCGCCTACAGCGGCGAGCTGGACAGCCAGAAGCAGGCCGCCGACGTGATGCAAAAGGCCCTGGCTGAGGAATCGATTGACCTGGTTCATATCATCGGCCCGCAGACGCGACACGCGATTCATCCGCAGTCGAAGCTCGAAATCGAAGAGCGGATGAAGTCGCTGGCCCGCATCGGCCGCGATTGGCAGTCGCACGAGCTCCAGTTCTCGACATTCACGCTCCGCTACAACCGGATGCAATGGCTCACGGTCGATGGCCTCGCCGAACACTGGACGCGGGCCGACGTCGCCGCGGCGGTGCTGGCGGGCGAGGTGCGGGTCGACTCGCAAAACGTCACCGATCTTACGCTCTCATTTGCCGCGGGCGAATCGCCCCTCGATGTGCAGTCGCCGGTGATCTTGACGCTGGGCGATCAGGAACTCGAGGCCCCCGCTCCCAGAAGCGACAAATCCTGGACCGTCTCGGTCCACAAGGTCCGCGACGAGTGGCGTCTGGGCAAGCGTCCAGGCAGCGAGCGCCCCGGCAGCGAGCTGCGCAAGCGGCACGCCTTGCAAGGGCCGATCGACGACGCGTTCATGGACAGCTTTCTCTTCGTCCGCCCCACCGGCAAACCACAGCACGAGCAGCCGGCAAAGTGGGCGGCCAGCGAGCTCGACCGGGCGATCGAACATTGGCGGCGTCATTTCCGCGGCGTCGCGCGGGTCAAGGACGACACCTCAATCACGCCCGAGGATATGGCCGCTTCGAACCTCGTGCTCTGGGGCGACCCGGGCAGCAACGCCGTGCTCAGGCAAATCGCCGACAAGCTCCCGATCCACTGGGACGAGAAGCAAATCGATGCCGGCGAGCACAAGTTTGCCAGCGACAAGCACGCTCTGATCGCCATCTATCCCAATCCGCTCAAGCCTGTGCGTTACGTCGTATTGAACAGCGGCTTCACCTTCCGCGACTACGCCTACTTGAACAACGCCCGGCAGGTGCCGATGCTTCCCGACTGGGCCGTCGTCGATCTGACGACCCCGCCGAACTCGGTCTGGCCTGGCAAGATTGTCGATGCGGACTTCTTCGACGAAAACTGGCAGCTCAAGGTCAGCCCGGAGCGGAAGTAAGTTCAAGGTTTAAAGTTCAAGGTTCAAAGTTCCATGGAAAGCTCTGCCGTGAAGGACTATCTGGCCGGCCTATCGGTTACCGTCCTCGCCGTTGCCATCTGCGGCACCGAGCCCGCAGTCGCCCAGCAGCCTAGCGCGGCCCCCTTTGCCAAAGCTATTGAAGACGAGCGGGCCATCAAGATCGAGACCGACAAACTCGAAGCGGTCATCCCCAAGAACAACCCCAAGCAGTGGATGACCGGCATTGAGAAGGGGTCGTTTCTGGACAAGACCACGGGCTTTCGCGAGGCGGGCGACGGCCTGATGGTCATCGACTGGCTGATGGAGGCGGGGAGCGACGAAGCCTGGGGCGACAAGGTGATCGCCCGCGATGGCCATGGCGTCGGCCGCTATCGCTGGCACACCAACGAGACCGATTCGGCCCAGCGGGACTACGCCCGCCTGGCCCACGGCACGAGCCACCGCAAGCGCGTGGTCGAAGGGCCGCAGCTTTGCCACCGCATGAAGCCGGTCCAGCCAAAGGTCATTCGCGGGAAGGATTTCGTCGCCGTCGAAACAACTTATCAGTACGAATACGCGGCCCCGGAGCGCAAGGCCGGCTCGCGGTGGACGCAGCTGGTCGTCTTTCCCTCAGGAGTGCGCTATTTTCTACTCATGGACCGCATCGACACCGTCAACGATTCGGACGAGATGTTTCTGCGGAACGACACACCCGGCTGCGTGCGGCACGAGAAAGGGGACACGTTCAGTGAGCTGTATCTGAGCTACCTCGGCGGGCCGAAGGGGACGCGGATTCCATCCAGCGAGTTCTTCACGCCGTTCCCGCCGGACCAGAAGTTCGGCTATCGCCGCGACACACACGCCGCGCCCGAGCACTTCATCCGGGCCTACCACCTGCGCGACAAGCAGTCCGACAAGGACGGCCCCTGGCTGGCCGGCCTGACGCTCGAGCCGTCGATCGTTTATGAAGCTTGGGCCAGCCAGCGGCCGGGCGGGATTATCGTCATGATCGAAGAGATCCACGGCCGCCCGACGAAAGCGGGCGACTCCTTCAGCGCGGCCCACATCGTCGGCTACTTTGACACGATTGAAGAAATGCACGCCTTGTACAACAAGCACAAGGGACACACGGCGCTGGCGGCGGATGAGCAGGGGTGGAAGCTGGTGAAGTGATACAAGTGCGAGTCCCGACCATTGGTAGGCGTGTTGACCGCAGGTGGTTTCGATGGCAACAGGGAAATTGAAGACAGGAAAATCCGGCAACTTGACGTCCCATCTGTGAAGCCAATTGCTCGCGAGGGCGCACATGTTCGGCTGGTTCTCAAGCAAATCTCGCCTGCCGCTGGCCCCGATTGCAGAGCGAGAGGTAATCCTTGCGAAACTGCACCCGGTTTTTCGCGACGTGGATGCCGCGTTTCACGCCTACCTGGAGGTCGTCGTTGCAAACGCGAGTTGGAGTGACCAGCGGATCGAGCAAACACTCGTGCAGCGTGGGATTAATGCGGTACTGGCAGAAGGTGTCGTGCTGCTTGGCCCGATCGCCTGGGGCCGGGAAGTTGTCGAGCAGCTTGGTGTGCAGTGCAGCGCTAATTGTCGGCTCAGCAGCCTGTCCGACGGCGAGGTGCGGGAAGTTCAGCTTGCCACCCAGTTGGAATATGCTTGGGCGCGGGCCATGATCGGACTGTACCGCACGCCGGAAAGGAACGAGGTATTCAAGCTGGTGGCATGTCGTAGTGCCGAACTTGACGCGGTCAACAACGCCCTCCAAGCTGGAACGTCGCCCGAGAACCTCCGCGGCGGGACAATGCAGCCGCTGTTGGTGAACGTGCGGCGGCGGCTGGCGACAGCCCGCGTGGACAGCTAAGGCGCAGTCGCCCCCAACCCTTGAGGACCAAACGATGCAAAGCTCCGCCAAGACCGTGAAAGATTACGTGGCCAGTCTGCCCGCCGATCGCCGCGCGGCGATTGAGGCGGTGCGCCAGACGATCCTGGACAACCTCGATCCAACGTACGAGGAGGGAATGCAGTACGGGATGATCGGCTACTACGTTCCGCACGCCGTTTTTCCCGCCGGCTATCACTGCGATCCGAAGCAGCCGTTGCCGTTTGTGTGCCTGGCTTCGCAAAAGAACTACATGTCGCTCTATATGGGCTGCGTCTATGGCGACCATGAGCTTGCGCGGTGGTTCCGTGACGCGTGGGCCAAGACGGGCAAGAAGCTGGACATGGGAAAATCGTGCATTCGCTTCAGGAAGCTCGACGATTTGCCGCTGCCCGTGATCGGCGGGGCGATTGCCCGCATGCCGGCCAAGAAGTGGATCGTAGTCTACGAAGAGTGCATCAAGGAATTGCGCGAAGGGGCGGCGAAAACGGCGAAGGCGAAAACGCCGAAAGCAAAGGCCGCAGCCAAACGGCCCAAGTCGCGGGCCAAACAAAAGGTGTGAGTCTCGCGCCGGACCTGCGCATACTGGAGGCAAGGCCTGGGGCCAATTGTTCGCCGTACTCGATGCGCACATGCTGAAATTTCGCCTCCGCACGCTCTTTGTAGTTCTCCTCCTTGCCGGATTGGCCGTTTGGCTTGGGCAACAGTGGTACCGGCGAAACTGGGCCACGCTGACGGCGCTTCAACCGGGATCAAGCGACGCTGTGCTATTTGAGCACACGGTGTTGACGGAAAAATTGGATGACGAGTACATCGCGAGCGTGCATCTCCGCCGCAGAGGGTGCAAGGACTTGTTCGCTGCCCTTCGTAAGCAGCATCGCGATGTGCATCCCAACGTCATCGTTCGCTCTACGAATGATCTATATCAAATCATTCAATTCGGGTCGTCGAGCAAGCGCGACCTGGATCGCGCCGTCGGCTGGTGGCAGCAGGAAGATCAGGTGCAGGCGGGCCAAGTCGTGATCAATGGAGTGATTGTCGATCCGAACGGCTTGCCGGTGTGCGATTGCGACGTGGACCTGATTGGACCCGATCCGCTGATTGGCAAGTATCGCAGCCGCGACGACGGGACGTTCACAATGCCAATGCCGGCTAGGGTTGGCAACTATCACTTGCGCATCCGCAACACTACCACGGCCAGAGAAGCGCGCACGCCCGAATTCGGTATCGATGGGCATTCCAAGGAACGAACGGTGCGAATTCAAGTTCCCTTCGAAGCTCCGCCCCTTCAACGTGGCAGCGCTTATTGACGGCGGATCTCCTACCACTGCGCAATCAGCTCGGCCCATTCATAGGCCGCCAGGTCGAGCTTGATCTTGCCGTCGTCGATTGCCAGGTCGGCCAGCACATTGCCTAGGAAATCGACGGTCTGGGCCGACTTGACCGGGCGGAAGGCGGACAGCGCGAGGCTCGCCGGCCGGCCTTCGGTTTCCAAGAGGCGCACCCGAAAGCCGACGATGCGGCCGGCCTCTTCCAGCGGCTCCCAGTGCGTCGCCATGACGTTGCGGGCGCTCAGGTGCATCAGCCAGCCGGTGCTGCCCGAGGTCGGCGCGGGAACATTGGG
The DNA here is from genome assembly GCA_022614795.1 of Planctomycetaceae bacterium. Taxonomy (GTDB): domain Bacteria; phylum Planctomycetota; class Planctomycetia; order Pirellulales; family Pirellulaceae; genus CAYLLN01. The sequence goes on from JAKEHX010000149.1 coordinate 16,900, forward strand.
CAGGATAACGGGCGGCGTTAAAAGGCCGATCGCCTCGTGCAGCGGGTGAGCCAGGTCCACGCCGATCCCCAGGCGGAATTTGCGCTGCCGCTCGCCGCGGGCAACCAGCAGCGTGTCGAACATGCGGTGCTCGTGGCGGCGATGGAAGGTCAGGCCGCCGGTGAGGATCGTGGTGCTCGCCTTCTCGGAGGCGATTTCGATGTAGTGCGACGATTCGAATCGCTTTTCGGTGCAAGGCTGGCGGGTCTGGTGCTGCGTGCGGAACAGCTCCGCAGCTTCATCCGCCCATGCGAAACGCGCGCAGTAATACGAATTCCACGGGTCCGCTTTGGGCTCCTCGGCCGTGTCGAGCTCGACATCCAGATGCAGCACGCGGCTGCCGCGCCACAGGCGATAGGTCTGCGTAAAGCCGGCGAGCTTGTTGCCGCTTTGGTCGAGCAGGCGGCCGCGGGCGACGATCTCGCCGAGCGTGGCGGTGGCGATCGTCGTTTCGAGCGAATCGGCCGCCATGACCGAATAGACGGCCGATTCGTAGGGATCGCGGTACGTGTCGCCGGGCTTCTGCTTGGGGCCGGGCGAGCGCAGGGCGAGCTGCTGCGAGAGCCGGTTGCCGCGCGACTTATACTCGTGGATCGCGGCCAGCGTGCCGGTGGTGGGGTTGATGACCGCCTCGAAGAACTCGTTGCGCAGGACGTTGTCTTCCACGAGAAGCAGCGTGTTCTTGTCGCGCGGCGCGGAACCGCCGGAAGTCAAATGTACGAATCCAAGGGCCGGGACATCGACGACTGCCTGGACCCGGCCGGCGTGCAGGTCGGCGGCATAGACGGGGCGCTCGACGGTCGGCGGAGAAGTGAGGCCGGGTAGTTCAACACCGATCCGGCGGACGAAGCTGGCCGGGTTGAAGATGAGCGTGCCGGCGGAGGATCTCTTTGAATTGCCTGCCAGTGCGGAAGCGAGGCGAGTGGTGGCGCGGGTGACGTCCGCCTCGCCGGATTCCTCAGGGGGCTGACGCCCCCCGCTCGCCCTGCCACTTACCACTGTCGCCAGTGTATCGAGCGCCACAGCCGCGGCGGCCTCGGTCTCGCTTTGCCACTGGCGGGCTGGCGACGAAATGGGATCGTCCTGCTTGCGGATGATCGCTTGCTTCAGGTAGGGCGAGCGGTAGCGGTCGGCTTCGAAACGGTCGAGCTGGCCCGGCTGGGGCGTGTCGCGGAAATATTGATCGAGCGTGACGAACTTGCCCAGGGCCGGCGAGTAGCGGGCGATCCGCCGCAGGTCGTCGAGCCACTCTCTGGCCTGGCCCGGCCAGTGGGCCAGGCAGATCGTCGCCACGTGATCGGCGTCCATCGATTCGCCCATCTTCGTGGCCAGCGAAAGGAAGGTCTGCGGCTTGCTGGCGTCGAGCGGCGTGCGGGCGATGGCGTCGATCGCACTGCCGTCGAGCCCTTCCCAGCGGATCTTGAACTGGAGGCCGTCGGGCATTTTCCCTTCGTCGAAGCTGGCGTGCAGCGCGCCGCGAAAACCGAGGCGGTGCAGGATGCCGGGCAAATGGGGCGTGAGGCCATATCGCCAGCGGCCGAAGACCTCGGGCCTGCGCCCCAGCAGCCGCTCATAGATCGCCAGTCCGCGGCGGAGTTCGGCCAGGATCGCATCGTGGGAAAGCAGCGGCAGGCGGCCTTCGGTCGCTTCGCCGCCGGCCAGTCCAATCCGGCCGGCTGCGAGGCCTGTTTTGAGGGCGGCCAGCGTCGCGGGCTCTTTGTCCGCCATTTCGGCGAGCAGATCGCCGGAGAGGAACACGCTGGTGGGTGCATCGCGCGACAGCTCGTCCTTCAGGGAATCACCGAGCGTCGTCGAAGCGACCATGTTCAGCTCGATCAAGTAGGCATCGACCGGGTAATAGTGGTCGCGCTCCTCCGCCAGGACACTGAAGCAGGCCGAGAGTTTTTCCTTGGCGAGGGCCGTGTTTCCTTCGACCGCGGCGAGTGCGGCCGCCAGGGTGGTGTTCTTGAAATAGGTCTCGTCCAGGTTGCTCGAATAGCGCATCTGCCGCGTGAGGAGCTGGATTTGCAGGTAGGCGTAGCCCAAGGCGAGAAAGTCGGCGGCGAGGTCGGGATCGAGAGCGGGGCTAGGGGCTAGGGGCTGGGGGCTAGGGGCCTGGTCCTGGACATTTTTCGGTTCTTGTGCCAAAGCAGGCAGCGCCGTCGCCAAAATCTCCTCCCGGCTCGATGTCTTGCGGATCAACAGGCCCCCTTCGTCCTTGCACCGCTGGGCAAAGCCGGTGGGCAGCTTCTGGGCACAAATCGACGGGACGACGATCAGCTTGTCTTTAAGGTCGCTGGGGGGGTCCTCGATCCGCCGCCAGGTCGGGGCCTGGCCAGCCGCGGCCAGAAGAGCGGGGTGCCACAGGGCGGACCAGCTGGCGAGCAGACTCTGGGCGTCGTCCCCTTCGTGGTAGGTCGGAAAATCCTCCAGGCTATGGCAGGGGAGCAGGATCAGCAGCTCTTGGAACTTCATGAGTGCCACGATAGTGGCTGAGGTGAGTCGTGGCTAGGAGCACGTGGGAGGGTAGTGCGTCGTCTTCGTCCTCCTCGTCCTCGTCCTCGTCGTCGTCCTCGTCCTCGATTCGGTCGTTCCAAGCGAGGAAGAGTACGAGCAGGCGAACGGGAGGCGTCAGCCTCCCGATAGGTCTCGATCTTGGACAACGCAGCACCATCGGGGTGCTTACGCACCCCGCTCGCCACTGAGAAAGAGGACGAAGCCAGAATCTTCCGTCGCATTGGCTACGGCGAGCGGGCGGGCGGCTGCTCCGTCGGCTCCAGTTCGCCCCGCAGCAGCTTGCCGCCCATTCCCGTGAGCCTCAAATAGTGGTCGCTGGGCAGTCCTTCGAAGGTGACGAAGGGACTCGCGCCCATGGGGACGTCGCTGGTGCATTTGAAGATGGCCGTCCCCTCGTCCAGCTCGTCGAACATCGCGGTGTAGATCATCGTCGCGCCGGCCTCCTTTGCCTCGGCGAATTGGCGCCACAGGAATTCCCTCTTGCGCCGCGGAATCTCGTCGAGCCTGGCGCCGCGGCGCAGGTTGTGCCAACTGAAGCCGGGAAAGACAACCGGCAGATAATCGAGGCCCCGCTCACGGCACCAGGCGATGTCGGATTTCCAGACGCGCTCGGCATGCTGCCCCGCTTCGTCGGGCGAGTCGTAGCGGCCTACGGTCCAGGGGCTGACGATGTCGGTCTTCTGAATCGTCGCGTACAGCGCCCGATCGGCGATTGCGTCGCGGTCGAGCGTCCGCCAGCCGGTGGGCACGCCCACCAGGACTGCATTTCCGCCATATTTCGCGTCGTTTTTCAAGAACTCCACGAGCCGATCGCACTCCGCCAGCGTGTACGCCCGGCCGTCGTTGAACCCGATGCCCCAAACGGCGACGAGCGGCTGGCCGCGATGATGCAGGTAGGCGTGGTCGGCCCCGTCGCGGCCGAGGCGCATCCGATCGACCAGCAATTTCCAATCGTCGATGGCCCGCTCGATGCCGCCGGCCCGCAGGCCAGACAGGTCGTACATCAGGGCATAGCAGCGGCCGTGCTGGTTGGCCCCTTCGCGGCAGTGAGCCAGGACGGAGTTCAAGTGCCGCAGGTGGCTGGGCGTGGCGGTTTCGACCACGAATCGCTGCACGAAGACGCCGTCGATGCCGTACTCCTGCATCCAGCAGAAGTGGCGCAGGACGGTCTGGCGATGGTGCGAGCTGAAGACGTGGGCGACGCGCCCGTCGGCGTGGCGAAACGGCGTGGCGAATTTCTCGTCCTCGGCCAGCTCGCTCACATCGGGCCAGAGGTCGATCGAGCAGCGGCCCGGCCGAAATTCGCCGCGCCGCTGGTAGTGGTGCCAGCCGAGGCCCGCCGCGTCGCCGGCCGCGGTGAACCAGCCCTGATAGCCGGCGACCACTTTGCCGGTGAGTGTCGTCCGGTCGACGCCGTCGGCGGACGGCCCTTCATACGACCGCATTGCGGCGAGCACTTCGTCCCGTGTGGGCTCCGCCGCCCCCGCGGCGGCAGTGACGAGGCCGGCCAAGAGGACGGCATTTGCCCAGCGCCATCCGAATTCAATTTGCACTTTGCAATTCCTACTTCGCAATTTGCAATCGATTGTAGTTCCGATTTCAAATTGCAAAACAGGAAATGGGAAGTGCAAATTGGCCCTGTGAGATGTGCCACGTTATAGATAGTGAGAGCAAGAATGCTACCACAATGGCCCGCACCCCTTCGCAAAACGTCCACTTTCGCGGCCCCTCGCCGGGCGATGACGAGTTCGAGCCGCCGGGCCGGGCAATTGCCAAACGGCTCCTGGCACACCTGCGCGCTGAGGATTTCACCGCTGCTGATGAGGACAACTGGCGCGACTGCGGCTGGTCGATCGACGTGACCATCGGCGATTGCATTCTGCAATTGGCCCTCACCAAGGTTGATGAGCCGGACAAGTGGTTTGCGCAAGTCGCGCCGCGAGGCGAACCGGGATGGCTGGTACAGCTGTTGGGCCGCAAGTTTGTGGAGCGGACCGGCGAGGTTCTGGCCGTTTCAAGGGCGATTCACGAATGCCTGCGGCGCGAGGGGTACGGCGAATTGCTG
>JAKEHX010000150.1 GCA_022614795.1 Planctomycetaceae bacterium
ACGTCCAGCAAGTTCTCGGTATCCCGGCGGTCTGCACAGAGGTCAGCCGCCTGGCCGACGCCTTCGAGCCTCAATCGTTCGATGTCGTCACCGCGTTTCACGTGATCGAGCACGTGACCGAACTCGACGCGGCCATCTCGGCCGTACACCGCCTGCTCCGCCCCAATGGCTGGTTTGCGGCCGCCGTTCCACTGATCGACAGCCTCCAGTCGCGGTGGCTGGGAAAGCGATGGATCGGCGTGGCCGAGGCTCCGCGGCACGTCGCCGTGCCCGGCCAGAACTCATTGCGAAAGCTGTGCAGCCGCCACGGATTCGATCGCCAGTCGCTGGTCATTGCGGCCGACTCGGCCCTGTCGAGCGCGGCCTTGATCCCGCTGTCGCTTTTGCCGGGCAGCGCGACGACCAGTGCACACGCGTCCGGGCGATGGCTGGCCACTGCCCAGCGATTGCTGGCGGCCGCAAGCACGCTGCCAGCCTGGCTCATGGCTCTCGCCGAAAACCATCTGGCCCAGGCACCTGCCCAGTGCATCGTTCTCATGCAAAAACCTGCATCGACATGCTGATTCCATGCGGCAGAGCGCCGCACCCACACAAGCCACATTCCAGGAGCTGCACCATGACCCGCGTTTTGATCACCGGCCTCTCGGGATTCGTCGGCCATCACGTCGCCGAGGGAGTCCTGAAAAACACCGATTGGGAAGTGATCGGCCTCGATCGCTATCACCACAGCGGCACCATGAGCCGGATCATGGACATCGACACTTGGGAGGAGCACAAGCGCCGCGTGCGCCTCCACTGGCACGATCTGCGGTCGCCGGTCAACCCGATGCTGGCCCGCGCGATCGGCCGCGTGGACTATCTGTTTCACATCGCCGCCTCAAGCCACGTCGATCGCTCGATCGACGACCCGATGGCGTTTGTCATGGATAACGTCGTCGGCACGTGCAACATCCTCAACTACGGCCGAACGCTCGGCACGCTGAAGAAGCTGTTCTATTTCTCGACGGACGAGGTTTTCGGGCCAGCGCCAGAAGGCGTCGCCTATCAGGAATGGGACCGCTACAACTCGGGCAATCCCTATGCCGCCACAAAAGCCGGCGGCGAAGAGCTGGCCCTCGCGTTTCACAACACTTACAAGCTGCCCGTCGTCATCACGCACGGGATGAACATCTTTGGCGAGCGGCAGCATCCGGAGAAGTTCATCCCGCTGGTGATCCGCCGCTGCCTGACTGGCGAGAAGGTCTTCATCCACAGCAACGCCGCCAAGACCCTGGCCGGCAGCCGGTTCTACATTCACGCCCGCAACGTGGCGGCTGCGATGCTGTTCCTGTGCGAGCGCGGCCAGCTGGGCGACAAGTACAACATCGTTGGCGAAAAGGAAGTATCGAACCTCGATCTGGCCCTTCTGATCGAGCAGTTCGTGCAAGAGGTCGAGCCGGCCGCCCGGCTGGACTGGGAGCTGGTCGATTTCCACTCCAGCCGGCCGGGGCACGACCTGCGGTACGCCCTGGACGGGGCGAAGCTGCGCGACATGGGCTTTGATTTTCCCAAGACATTCGAGGACACCCTGCGGAAGGTCGTGCACTGGTCGCTCGACAACCGCAAATGGCTGCTCATGGAAGATGCCGCGGAACTGGTGCGAGCGTAACGATCATGTCGCTGGCTACTGCACAGTGCGAAGCCCGCGAGGGCGACTCGTCTCAATCCGACGCCTGGCGTCGCCGATCCCGTTGGCCGCTGGTCTCGATCGTCGTCGTCAACACCAACGAACTGCATCATCTTCGCCGCTGCTTGCCCGCTCTCGATCGACAGCGTTACCCGCAGATCGAAATCATCGTCGTCGACAACGCATCGACGGACGGCAGCGTCGCCTGGATCGAGGAGCATTTTCCTCACGTGCGGATTGTACGTAACGAGCGCAACCTCGGTTATGCGGGGGCCAACAATGTTGGATTCGAGCAGGCCCGCGGCGAGCTGATCGCGGTGCTGAACCCCGATACCGAGGTCGATCCTGACTGGCTGGCCGAAATCGCTCAAGCTCTTGAATCGAATCCGCGGGCCGGTCTGGCGACGCCCAAGATCGTGCAAATGGACCGCCCCGAGCGGATCAATGCCTGCGGCAACGATGTCACGTTTACGGGGCTGACGTTCTGCCGCGGGCTGGACCAGCCAGCCCAGGCGTACGACGTGGCCGATGCTGTCGCGGCCGTATCAGGTGCGGCGTTCGTCATCCGCAAACAGGTCCTGGACGAGATCGGGCCTTTCGACGAGTCGTTTTTCGTCTATTTCGAAGATACCGACCTGTCACTGCGGGCCATTCTGGCGGGTTACGAATGCCTGTTCGTCCCGCGGGCGATTGTGCGGCACAAGTATCTCTTCAAACTCAGCCCGCGAAAGTGTTTCTTTCAGGAACGCAATCGCTACGTGGCCCTGCTGCGTTTGTTTCGCCGGCCGACGCTCGTTGCCTTGCTGCCGGCCCTGCTGCTGAGCGAATTGATCGTGTGGGGCTACCTGCTGATGCGCGGTCCGCGGGTGATGTGGGCCAAGTTCACAAGCTACTTCGCCGTGCTGGCTGCCGCCGGCCAGATCGTGCGCCAGCGGAGGCGCGTGCAGGCGCTGCGCCGCGTGTCCGATCGGGAAATCCTGGCCCATTTTGGCAGCCGCCTCACGCTGGCCCAAACCGCCTCGCCGTGGCTGCGGAACGCGGCCGAAGCACTCCTTAATCCACTCCTATTTGCCGTGGCAACCCTTACGCGGCTCGTTGTCCGTTGGTAATTGGTTCTGCCTCGTTTCACAGCATCTGCCGCCATGATCCATCGCCTCAATTCCTACGACTTCGAGCCGGCAGAGTCGCCAGCGGACGATCCGCACGATGAGCTGGGGCAATATCACGTCGCCGTCGTCATTCCGGCCTACAACGAAGAGCGGCACATTGCCCGCGTCATCGCCTCGGTCCCGGCCTTCGTACGGCATATCATCGTCGTCGAGGACTGCGGCCAGGATCAAACTGCCCAGGTCGTCGAGCGGATTGCAGCCGACGACCCCCGCGTGTTTCTGGTGCGCCATGACCGCAACCAAGGGGTCGGCGGGGCGATGGTCAGCGGCTTTCGGCTGGCAGTCAAACTGAAGGCCCAGATTGTCGTGAAAATGGACGGCGACGGGCAGATGTCGGCCGATTACCTGGCCGAACTTATCGACCCGCTGGTGCGCGGGCAGGCCGACTTGGCCAAAGGAAACCGCTTTCACGATTTTCCCGCTTTGGCGCGAATGCCCTTCGTGCGGCGGCTGGGCAACGTGGCACTAAGCTTTCTCACCAAAATGGCCGTGGGCTACTGGACTTGCTTCGATCCGTGCAATGGTTACGTAGCGATTCGGGGCGAAGTCCTCCGCCGGCTGCCCCTCGACAAGCTCCACCGCTCGTACTTTTTCGAGACATCGCTGCTGGCTCAGCTCTATCTTCTCGGGGCTGTGGTCGCCGACGTGCCGATGCCGGCCATCTATGGAGACGAAGTGTCGCATCTGTCGGTGTCGCGCGTGCTGGTCGAGTTTCCGCCAAAGCTGGCCGCCTGCCTGGCGCGCCGGCTCCTGCTGAAGAATTTGCTGTACGACTTCTCCATGCTCAGCATCTTCGCTTTGGCGGCAATCTTGTTCCTCACCACGGGTGTGCTCTACGGCGGCACGAACTGGATCTTGTTCGCCATGGCCGGCCAGGCTGCCCCAACGGGGACCGTGGTCATTCCCGCCATGCTGATCACGCTGGGTGTGCAATTCCTGCTGTCGGCCGTGAGTGAAGATTTGCGGGCAGTGCCCGGCAAGCCGCTTACGAAACCCTTGCCCGCCGCCATGACCGAGCGGGCCAATACCCCTTTGATTTCCGAGCCCCGCTCGTAAACGAGCCAGCCATGTCAACAGAAAGCGACGTGCAAGCCATTGTCTCTCCCGGCGTCAGCGTCCGGCGGCCTATCAAGCTGGCGGCGCTGCTCGCCGCAATCACTTGTGTCGTCTATGTGAACAGCCTGGCGGCTCAGTTCTTGTTCGACGACTTACTGTTCGTCGGCAAGGACGGGATCATCCGCAAAATGTGGGATTGGGATTCGTGGCGCTATCTTCACCGAGCTTTTGCAACTTGGACCCTTCAGTGGAACTACGAGCTGGGACGCGGTTTCTATCCTTGGCAGTATCGCCTGACCAACGTGGTGATCCACATCGCGGCGGGGCTCACGTTGTTCGGGCTGGTGCGGAGGACGTTAATGTTGGCGGCCCCAGGGAAGCTTCGTGGGCTTACGCCCACCGCTCGCCAGGATGAGGCGCCCACGGACGGCAGAATGTCGATCCAAGACCGGGCCGATTGGCTCGCCGCCGCCGTGGCAATCCTGTGGCTGGTGCATCCGCTTCAGACCCAGGCCGTAACTTACGTAGTCCAGCGATATGAATCGCTAATGGGCCTGTTCTTCCTGCTGACGCTTTATTTCACCGTGCGCGGCGCCCAGTCGAACAAGCCGCGTGATTGGTACATCGCGGCTTTCGTGGCCTGCATGCTGGGGGCGCTCTCGAAGGAAGTGATCGCCGTTTGCCCGCTCGTCGTGCTCCTTTACGACCGGGCATTCCTCACGGGAAGCTGGCGGGAAGCCTGGCGTCGCCGATGGCCGCTCTATGCGGCGCTCGCCCTGCCGGCGGCTCTCGTGCTGTTTGCGTCGCGCGAGGCATTCGGAAGTGCTCGCGACAAATCGGCAGGCTTTGGCATGGAGCATATCTCCGCCTGGGAGTACCTCCGCTCGCAGCCGGGCGTGATCCTGCACTATCTGCGGCTGTCATTCTGGCCGGACCAGCTGATTCTGGATTACGGATGGCCGGTGGAGCAGTCGCCGCTAGCGATCTATGGACTGGGTGCGGTCATCGTGCTGCTGGTCGGGCTAAGCCTGTGGGCGACCTGGCGACATCCAATGCTTGGCTTTCTGGGCCTGGCATTTTTCCTGATCCTCGCCCCAACGTCGAGCATCCTGCCGATCAAGGACCTGGCGTTCGAGCATCGGATGTACCTGCCGCTAGCGGCCGTCGTCGTCCTGACCGTGCTGGCGGTCGAACAACTCATGGTCTGGCTGAGGCTGCCGGAGAGCGTCCGGGGCCATGCGGCGCTGGTGCTTATCGCGGTCGCCGCCGGCAGCCTGTCGCTGCGGACGATGCTCCGCAATCGCGACTATCACGACTCCATCGCCATCTGGAAACAGTGCATCGAGAACAACCCGGCACACCCGCGGCCTTACCGAATCCTTGCCGACGTCTACGCCAAGCAGGATGCGGACGTGGCAATCAAGTTTTACAAGGAAGCTCTCGCGAAGTACCCCGACTGGGGCTGGATGTGGATCGACCTGGGAAACGCTCAATTCAAGCGAAATAACATCCCCGCCGCCACCCAAGCCTATGAACACGCCGCGCGGATCATGCCCGACTTGATTGAATCGCATCTCAACTTAAGCCGATTGCGGATGCGGCAGGGGGACTACGCCGGCGCGGTCGCGGCGGTCCAACAGGGGCTCGCTCAAGTGCCCGACGACGCAACGGCGCTCAAACAACTCGCCTGGCTCCTGACGACCTCCGCGGACGGCCAGGTGCGCGACGGGAAGAAGGCACTGGCGATACTCGTGAAGCTGCCGCAGGAGCCCGACCGCATCGACATTCAATATCTGGAAGTGCTGTCGGCCGCGCATGCCGAAGTGGGCGATTTCGACCAGGCCGTGATCTTTGCGGAGCAGGCGCTCGACGAAGCGCGCAAGATCAAAAGCCGCCGCGTGGAGGAGTTCGCTGAGCGCGTCGAGATGTTTCGCGCGAAGCAGCCGATGCGGATGAAGGTGGATTCCAGTCGGATTGGATCGGGGAAAACCGCCCAAGCCCTGTAGCGCGCACTTTCGCGGAGCGAAAGGCGACACTACTTCCACACCACGGCTCGTGGGCCGGAGGCAATGCGGCCGATGACCCAGCTCGCCAGGCCGGATTCGTCGAGCATGTGGCGGATGCTGTTCTCGAAGTAGGGGTCGAACACGAGCGCCAGGCCGATTCCCATGTTGAATACCTGCTCCATCTCCGCGTCGTCGATGTCACCGAGCTTCTGAAGCCAGGCGAAAACTGGCGGCACCGTCCAGCTGTCGCGGTCGAGGACGGCCCGCGCGCCGTCGGGGAGGATTCGCTCCAGGTTGTCGCGCAGGCCGCCCCCCGTGATGTGGGCGATGCCGTGGATGACGCTTTTGTTGCGGTAATACTGGAGTATCTTGCGGACGGGCCGCGAATAGATGCGGGTCGGCGTGAGCAGCGCGTCGCCAACTGTTTGATCGCCAAGCTCTTTGACCACGTCGTGCACGCCCAAGCCGGCCAGGTCGAAAACCACGCGGCGCACCAGGCTGTAGCCGTTGGAATGCAGGCCGCTCGACGCTACGCCGAGGACCGTGTCGCCCGGTGCGATGGCGCGGCCGTCGATGAGCTGCTTGCGCTCGACGACGCCGACACAGAAGCCGGCCAGGTCGTAGTCGCCGCGGGCGTAGATGTCGGGCATGATCGCCGTCTCGCCCCCCAGCAGGGCACAGTCGGCCTCCAGGCACCCGTCGCTGACGCCGCGGACAATATTCTCCAAACGCTCCGGGTCGTCGTGCGACATGGCGACGTAGTCGAGAAAGAACAGCGGCTCGGCGCCGCAACACAGGGCGTCGTTCACGCTCATCGCCACGAGGTCGATGCCCACCGTGTCGTGCCGGTCCACGAGCACGGCGACCTTGAGCTTGGTCCCCACGCCGTCGGTGCAGCTCACCAGCACCGGATCGTCATAATTCCGCGAGAAGAGCCGACTGGTGAAGTCGAGCTTGAAGAGCCCCGCAAAGCCGCCGTCGAGCCGCATGACCCGCGGCGAGAAGGTCCGGTGCATGAGCCGCGGAAGGCGAGTCATGGCCTCGTCATAGACTTCCAGATTGACGCCGGCGTCTTTGTAAGTGGCTTTGGCCATTGGACTTATGGCGAATTCCGGAGCGACCCCGCCCGCAGCAAGCGGCTAAGCGGACGAAGAGGCGATTGTCGGCCTGAGGGGGTCGATTGTCAACGACGGCCCGTCCTCGTCATCGCCCTCGATCGCGGCGCAGCGAGCCCCGCCTTTACCTTTCCCGCACTCCCTTGGGCCAGATCTTCAGGATGACGCTTTTGGACTCGGTGCCCGCCAGCGGATACTCGGCGGCCGGCTTGAGCTGGAGGTCGCGGACCAGGCCTCGGCGCTTGGCCTCGTCGAGTTCCTCGGTCCACTTCGGCCCCTTGATCACCAAGAGCCGGCGCATGGAGTTCCAATTGGGCTTGAACCAGGAAAGCAGCTTCCAGAGCGGTCCAACCGCGCGAATCACGACGGCGTCGAACCGCATATCTTCAAGCAACTCCTCGCCGCGAACCGGATAGACGGGAACTTCCAGCCCCAGGTCGGCAAGGATCTGCTCGACCGCCCTGGCCTTTTTGCCGACCGATTCACAGAGCGAGACCTGCAGGTCGGGCCGCACGATCGCCAGCACAACGCCGGGCACTCCCCCGCCCGTGCCGACGTCGAGCACTTCCTCGCCCGACTTCAGCAGCCGGGCCAATTCGAGCGTATCGGCAAGATCGCGGCTCACGAATTTTTCATAGTCCGTGTGCCGCGTGAGGTTCAGCTTTTCGTTCCATTCCCACAGCAGCCGGCAGTAGCGGTCCAGCCGCTCCACTTGCTCGGCGGGCAACTCATGGCTGTGGCGAGCCAGCGCGTCGGCGAGCGTGTCGCCCGGAGGCGACGAGGGGAGCGCGGATGCGGACTCGGATGTTTGCTCTTCCACAAGTCGAGCGTAGCGGGGCTGTCGCTCCCCGGAAAGAGGTTCAGTCCTGCTTCCGCCGCACTTTGGCGTAGCGAACGAGGCAGCCAACGCTCGGCGTTTCCGTCACTTCGGGCGACTTCCCGGACAGTGAGGCGGCGATGGCGTCTTCGACGTATTTCTTCGTCACGGGTTTCTTCAACTCCGGGCTGTCGTCCATCGCCCCGAGATAGACAACCTTGCGGTCCTTGTTCAAGACGACAAATTCCGGCGTGTAGGTTGCGCCATAGTTCTTGGCCACTTCCTGCGTCGCGTCGTGCAGGTAAAGATACTTGAGGCCACGAGCGTCGACGCGCGATTTCATGGCGGGCAAGAGGTCGTCTTTCACTTGATTCGGATTGATCGCAATGACTACCCCCTTGCCGCTTTCCGTCAATCGCGCGTGCAAGGTATTGAGCCGCTCTTCGTGATCGGTCGCATAGGGGCAGGAGTTGCAGGTGAACGCGAGGACGACAATTTCCTTGTCGGCAAAGTCGGCCAGCGAGCGTTTCTCGCCGTCAGTCCCTTCTAGGTTCTTCCAATCCGGCGCCGCATCGCCGATGCTCAGGACCTTGTTGTATTTGCCCGCGAGGGCGACTGGCGAAAACAACGCGACAATTGTCAGGGCCAGGAAAACTCGTTGCATGGATGGGCGCTCTGCCGGAGGATAGGTGAATTCTAGCGCGAGTTCATTATAGTAATCTTCTAACGCCCTGACTCTCGACTCCTGATTCCCGACCCCGACTCCTGATTCCCGACCCCGACTCCTGATCCCCGCCCTCCCCGCCGACTGCCCGTGCCCTCCGTCCTCATTACTGCCTTCGAGCCCTATGACCGCTGGTCGGAGAATTCAAGCTGGCTCGCGCTCGTGGAGCTGACGCGCGACCTGCCGCTGGAGCCGCGGGTGGTCACGCGCCGCTATCCGGTCGATTTCGAGCAGGTCCGCTCGCGGCTTGGCGACGATCTCGCGGCGGATTACGATTTCGCCCTGCTGCTCGGCCAGGCGCCCGGAATTGGGCGGATTCACCTGGAGGCGGTTGGCGTCAACGTCGGCGGGCATTCGTCGCTTCTGCCCGATCAGTTCCAGCCGCGGGTGGAGGACGGGCCGGCCGCCTATCGCAGCGCGCTGCCGCTGGCCGACTGGGCGGGGCAAATCCGGCAGCTGGGAATTCCGTGTCAGGTCTCGTACCACGCCGGGACCTATCTCTGCAACGCCCTCTTGTACCTGACCCATCACATCGCCAGCGAGCGGCGGCTCAGAACGCGGGCCGCATTTATCCACCTGCCGCTTGCTCCCCAGCAAGTGCTGGGTGATCGGCAGGACGTGCCGAGCATGCCCAGCTCGCTCTGTGCCGAAGCGGTGCGGCTGATTGTGCGAAGCCTTGGAAACATATCGCCGGGGACATGACGGAAGGAGTCGAAAGGGCCGCGGATGCACCGAGCGCTCAGCCGCAACCGCGTACCGAATTTGCACTTTGCAATTGCTACTTCGCAATTTGCAATGGATTGCGGCTCCGCATGCAAATTGCAAAACAGGAAATGCAAATTGCAAAGCGTAATACCATAAGGATGATACGAATCGGCCAATTTGCCGAACACCCTGACCATGGTCAGGGCTTTGTTTCGTCAGGACTTGTTTCGCTTCTTCAGCGCCGCTTCGAGTAGGTCGATGGTCTTCTCGACCTCGACCGGGTCATTGAAGACCCGCTTGGCGACCTTGATCCGCTCTTTGATGTAGTCGGTGATGAACTCTTTCGCCCAGTCGGGATGTTCCTTGCGGACCCGCGCGAACATCTTCTGCTCGTGTTTGCCGAGAATGAGCTGGTCGTTCTCGTCGAGCGAGGGGCTCTTGGGCGGCGGCTTGCGGGGGCGGAGATCGATCCGCGCGAGCTTGTGGTTGGCGTAGTCGAGGGCGGTGAGCCCCTTGTGGTCCATGTGCGTCGGGTCGGCGCCCGCCTTGAGCAGCGCGTCGATCACGCCGGCCGACGGATTGGCGCTCATGGCGTTGACGATCAGCGGCGTGCGGCCCCCTTTCGTCTCGCAGTTCGGATCGATCCCCCACGAGAGCCGCTCGACGACCTGCTCGGCATCGCCGCGGCTGGCGGCCAACCGCAGGAGAGCCTCAAACTTGGGCTTGCACTTGGGATCGTGGACGAGGTCGAGGAAGTCGGACATGGCTCGATTCAGGATTTGGGATTTCGGATTTATGATTGATTGTGACCTCCGCAAAGCATAAATCCTACATCCGAAATCCTATATTCTTTGCCGCTCGCGGATTTGCTTGATCTGCCGATGGGCCAGATTCGCCTTCAGGCAGGTTGCCCGAAAGGCCTCGGGACGCGACACCCCTTCCAGCCGAAAGGTTTCGACATTCCCCAGCTTGAACACCAGGTCACCGGCGTCGTACCACGTCTGCCCGGGCCGAACGACGATTTCAATCGAGTCGAAGCGGTCGAGATCGACGGCCTTGTCTTCCAGGCCGGAAATCCCCCGCTCGACGACAATCCGGCGGTTGGTGAACCGGTACCGGCAGCCGATGCCTGGGGCGATCCGCATGAAGAACAAGACGAGGGCGAAAGGAATCGACAGCAGCGCGATCAAATTGCCGAGGCGGAAGATGTAGATGTCCGGCCAAGTGATGGCGAAAGCCTTGCCCATGAGCCGCCCCAGGCCGTAGCGGGCGATGCTCGGCCACACGGTCATAATCGTCGTTTCTTTGAGTTCAGCGGGGACAACACCGGCAATGGGGGTCGCGGGCACAGCGGTAGCAATGGACATGCAAGGCGGGTGGAAAGGCGGGTTGGCTGGAATATGCTGCCAATGAAGGTAACAAACGGGCCGCGGCCCGGCCAGTGGGTTGCTGGCCGGAGGGAGCGATCTTCCCGGCAGGGAGTTTCCAGCACCAAGCCCGGCGCACTCGCCGCTATTGCCGCTCGGGCGGATGAAAATCGACGAGCAGATCGTGTGGCTGGCCGTCAGCGGCGATTCGGCAAACGACGACCTGCCCGGCCCGGCCGTCCTGAAGTAGCAGCCGGTAGGGACGGTCGATGGTGATCTGCTCCGACTGCTCGGGCGAGAGATGCAAGTGCCCTGCCAGAATCCAGTCGCTGGAGCCGGGCTGCGGCAACTCCTCCTCCAGTTCGACGTGGACGTGTTTGAGCCGCGCGCCGCCGATCAACAGATCGCCATCGACTTCATGCATGGACCTACCCCCTGATTAGAAATCTCAAGCGCCAAGCACCAAATCACAAACAAATTCGAATGAACGAAACCGCAATGACCCAATGGGCAGGCACAGCGTTTTGGTCATTCAGATTTCGAGCTTTGGTGCTTGTTTGGGTTTTGGTGCTTGTGATTTGGTAATTTGGCCTATAGGCGAACAATGAGCCCTTCCGCCGCACCGGCCACGAGCACGTCCAGGCTGGTGCGAATGACGCTGCTGTCCTCGAGCTTGAGCACGGCCGGCTCGAGCGACTCGACAACGCCGACGATCCAGGACGAGCCGTCGTTGTATTTGATTCGCGTGCCGATGGCGAAGTCGCTAGACTTGCCGTTGGCTTTGCCGTTGCCGTTGGCTTTGGTCGCCGCGACGGCGGGCGCTGGCTTCGCCGCGGGTTTCGCTCCGCTGCGCAGCCCCGCCAGGTCTTGCAGCACATGCCAGTTTTCCAGCCGGTCTTGCTTGGCATAGAGCAACGTCGGGCTGGGATTGCCCTGCTTGTCGAAGTGCTTGCCAAACCGGCCTTCGCTGCGGGCAAAGTCGATGAAATCGACCTGTTGCCCCGTCTTCGGGTTGACCCACCAATCGTCATTAACCGCCGGGTTGCCCTGGAGGCTCAGTCGCTCGCGGATCGAATCTCCCTTCCGCGGATCGTAAATCAAGAGCGGAAACGCCCGCGTATCGACGGCCAGGCGGGCCTGATCGGTGGCCATGTTGTCGGCTACGCCATGCTCCGGCTGGCAGGTCGTATAGCAGCAGACGATCGCCGGGCCGTCGAATTCGAGCGCATCGATGACCGAGCGATAGAAGTGGTTGATATGCGCGCACGTCGTCTGAGCGACGAACGTCCGCGGGTGCATCATCGCAATTTGGGCGATCTCCTTGCGGCGCTCCTGCTTGCCGGCGATTGCCTTGCCGTGCACGCTCATTTTCGTGTTCTGGCCGGTGTAGCTCGACGTGCTCGCCTGGCCGCCGGTGTTGGAATACACCTGCGTGTCGAGCACGAAGACCTTGATGTTCATGCCGCTGGCGAACATTCGCGAGAGCGACTGGAAGCCGATGTCGAACATGGCGCCGTCGCCGCCCAGGCACCAGAGCGGCCGGTCGTGCCAACCCATCTGGTCCCAACGGGAGCGCACGCCCATCGCCATCGCCGGCGCGTTTTCAAAGAGCGAATTGGTCCACGGCACCAGGTACGGGTTATACGGGTAGGTCGAGGTATAAACCGTGTTGCAGCCGGTGGCGGCGATGATGCCCCACTGGTCGCCATACTTGGCCCCGGTGGCGGCGCACATCATGCGCAGCGCGGTCCCCTCGCCGCAACCCGCGCACGAACCGGCCCCGCCGGTATAAACGTGCGTTTTCTCGTGCAGCATCATGTCGATGAGCAGGTTGTCGCTCACGTACCGCTTGTCCGACGGGCCGAACTCCTTGAATAGTCGATGGCTCTTGCGGACCGTGGTCATCACCTCCTCGGTCTTGGGGATCATCTTGAGCGCCAGGTCATCGCAGACGGTGACGCACTCGGCGCAGCCCTTGCACTTGCTGGGGTCGATGATGATGTTGAACATCCCCCCTTCGCCCAGCTTTTTGGCGGGGCCTTCGTAGTATTTGCGGGTCTTCGACCACTGGGCGCGAAACATTTCGCGCTCGGCCGGATCCTTGATCGCGGCCATTTTCTGCTCGAATTCGCTCTCGCTGACCACTTTGCCGAGAATGGCCGTGTCGGGACAGAGCGTGACGCAGTCCATGCAGCCCGTGCAATTGCTGGGAATGTACTCCGGGATATCCGGGGCGATATAGCTGAAATCACGCAGCGTGGCGGTGCCCGCTGGAATCAACGAGCGGGCCAGCGAAAGCTCCGCCGGCATGCACTTTTCGGCCGAGCCGTCTTCATAGCTGCGGATGATTCGGTCGTTAAAGTCATTGGCATCGAGGATCGAGGACAGGGCCGGCTTGTACCCCGAATCGAGCAACGTGCCGTAGCTGTTGTTATTGAATGGATCGCGCTCGTTGGCTTCGTTCATCGAAGCGGGTTTGACTGCGACGGTCATAATGAGTTGTTCCTTGAACACGCGGTTACGCGTGAATGATGGTTTGGGAGACTTCTTGCATTTCCTGATATCCGCGCTTGATGCACGTCATGTTGTCCTGCACGACCCGATCGCCGCGTTTGCCGAAGTATTTGCGGATCGCCTTCTCGACGCCCGCATAGACCTGGTCGTCGGTCATGCCGCTGTTGCGGCCGTAGGGCGTGAGCTTGAGAAACGCTCCGAGCAGCACGATCCCCTGCATGCGCATTTGGAGATCGGCGACTGAGGCCACATCGCGGGCGATTTGCACCATGTCGGCGAAATAGACGCGAATTTTCTTCTGGCGAATGAAGCGCTTGTGATGCTCGGGAATGCGGGCCCACACGTCCTGCGGGTTGCTATAGGGCGACTGCATCACGATCGCCCCGCCCTCGAGCAGACCGTCGAGCGGGTTACCGCTGAACAGAGCCGTCGTGTCGTTCAAGACGACCAGATCGACGAACTCCAGCTCGCTGTGCAGGTAAATGTGCCGGTTCGAGATCGTCAGGTAATACGTCGTCGGCAGGCCCTTCTTTTCGGAGCCGTATTTGGGATAGGCCTGCACGTCCTTGCCGAACACGTCGCCGGCAATCGTGGCGATGACCTTGTTCGTGGTCACGCTTCCAAAGCCGCCGATCGAGTGCCCGCGCATCGAGAACGAGCCGGGCTCGCGGAGATCGGGGTCCTCGGTCACCTTGAGGGCCAGCGGGTGGTCGATGCCAATGCAGAAATAGTGTTGGCCTTTCTTGATCATGTTCTCGACCACGGCAAAGATATCGCCGGGCCGGACATCGCGACTGCCCAGGCCAGCCGAGCCGTGATAGATCCGCGGGATGCGGTCGATCTTCTCCAGGCCGTTCTGGCCCGTGGCCGCATCGCAGAACGCGGCTTTGATTTCGCGGGTCAGGTGGTTGCCCGTCGTGGAGAGCGGATCGTCCATCCGCTCGAACACCGTGAATGCCGTGCAGTTCTTGAGAGCATCGACGATCTGCTGCGACGGGAACGGACGGAAGCAACAGACATTGAGGACGCCGACTGGAATTCCCTTCTTCTCGCGAAGGTAATCGACCGCGGTCTGGCAGGTCTCCATGTAGCAGCCCATGCCGACGATGATGAACTCGGCGTCGTCACAGCGGTATTGTTCGACGAAGTCGTATTTGCGGCCGGTCTTGTCCGCGAACTCGCGGAAGGCATCGACGAGGGCCGGCCCGCAGCGGTCGTAATACCAGCGCTGGGCAATCTTGCCTTTCATGTACGAATCCTGATTTTGGACCACGCCCGACATCATCGGGCTGGCCGGGTCCATCAGGTTCATCAGCTTGTCCTCAGGCTTGCCGATATAGTCCTTCATGAACTCCAGCTCGGGCAGGCGGACCTTCTCGACCGTGTGCGTGGTCAGGAAGCCATCCTGCACGTTGAAGAACGGCGTTTGCGACGCCTCGGCCGCACGGCGGGCGATCAGACAAAGGTCAGCCGCTTCCTGGGCATTGCGGCCAAATAGCATCCCCCAGCCGACATCGGCCACGCTCATCAAATCGTCATGGCCGGCATGGACGTTGAGCCCCTGGCTCGTGAGGGCCCGCGCGCCGATGTTCATTACGACCGGCAATCGCTTGCCGCTGATCGTGTAGAGCACCTCCTTCATCAGGACGAGCCCCTGCCCCGACGTGAAGTTGGTCACCCGGCCGCCAGCCGCGGCAAAGCCCTCGCAGAATGTTGCGGCTGAGTGCTCGCTCTCGGGCTCGACGAAGATCAGCGTGTCGCCCCAGAGGTTCTTGTAGCCGTTCATCACCGCGGCGTTGTAGCCGCCCCCCATAGTGGTCGAGCTGGTAATGGGGAAAGCGCCGGACGCTTGCGTGACGTTGATCTCGACGTGGACGACGGCCTCAGCGCCGTCGCAAGTGGTCGGAATGCCGGGGAATTGGTATTTGGGTTGTTCCCGCTGTGGGACCACATCCGGGGAATCGAGGCGGGTGGCGGTGCCGCGCGTGGCAACCGAAGTGCCTTCGAGCATGAAGAGGCTCCCGAAAACAAGACGACCGCAGTCGTCGGTGTCCGGCGACGCGAACCAAAATCGCAGTCAACAAGGGGCTGACCGAGATCAGCACCCCTCTATCGTCGCTGCGACGGGAGCGACCGCTTCCGTCGCAGGAAAATGCGTCGGAACCGCCGGGCTGGCACGCCTGGGAGTAATCGAACAAGAGAAGCAGAGCGGCTAACCAGCCCTCACATCCGTCAACATATCCGGCCGGGGGAGCGGAGTCAAAGCGATTCTGGGAGGAGTAGCTGAAGTCGCCAGACTTCAGGGCGAAGCGAGCTCAATGTTCTAGCGAGTTCTGCCACAGCCAGATGTGCAGTATCCGGCCGCATCTTATGAAGCGTGAGCCGCCAAAGCGCCATGCTTCTGACTCCGTATCTGTCGCGGATCGATCTTTTCCAGTTCCTCCGCCACCACATCGGCGGTACGGCGGAGCTGATCTTCGGTGTGGGCCGCTGTGATGAAGAATCTCAGGCGGGCCTTCTCCTCCTCGACCGCTGGGTAGAGGATCGGCTGGACGTTGATGCCCCGCTCGAAGAGAGCCCGCGAGAGCAGCAGGGCGTGCATCGAGTTGCCCGTGATGACCGGGACCACGGGCGTGTTGTTTCCCAGGCCCGTGTTCAGGCCGCGGGCTTTGCAGAGCGACAGGAACAACCGCGAATTGGCCTGGACGCGGGCCACGCGGTCTGGCTGCTGCTTCAAGACCTTAAGCGAGGCCAAGGCCGCGGCGGCGTTGGACGGCGGAATCCCCACGCTGTAGACAAAACCGGGTGCCGTGTACTTGAGATATTCCACGACTTCTTTACAGCCGGCGATGTAGCCGCCGCACGAGCCGAAGGTCTTGCTGAGCGTGCCCATCCACAGATCGACGTCACGCGGGTCGACGCCAAAATGCTCGCCGATGCCGCGGCCGGTGCGGCCCATCGTGCCGATCGAATGGGCCTCATCGACCATCAAGATCGCCTTGTGCTTCTGTTTCACCTCGACAAACCGCGGCAAATCGGGGAAGTCGCCGTCCATGCTATAGACCCCTTCGATCGCCACGAGCACGCGGCGGTAATCACGGCGGATTTCGGCGAGCAGCTCGTCAAGCGCTTCCCAGTCGTTGTGCGGGAACGGACGGCGGCGGGCGCCCGAGAGAATCGCCCCTTGAATGATGCTGTTATGGGCCAGCGAATCGTGGGCGATCAAGTCTCCGGGCCCGAACAAGTGGCCGATCGTCGTTTCATTCGTCGAGTGCCCGCCGACGAAGCAAATCGCGTCATCGACGCCCAGGAATTCCGCGATGCCACGCTCCAGCTCGCGGTGAATCGTCTTTTCGCCTGATACCAGCCGGCTAGCGGAAACGCTCGTGCCAAAATGGTCGATGGCCTGCTTGGCGGCGGCGGTCACGGCCGGGTCGCCCGACATGGCGAGATAGTTATACGTGGCAAAGCTCAACAGCTCGCGCCCGGCGATCATCGTCGTATCGCGGGCGACCCGATCGTGAGCGCTGAAATAGGGATTCGGCACGCCCGTCGATTGCAGCAAAGCCATCGTCTGCTTGAGCCGCTTATATTCGGGCATCTGGCCGAAGTCGTAGCATTCGACCGGTATTTCGCCGTTTTTCTCCCAATTGGCGGCTGGAGCAGCTGCATGCCGCGTCAAGTGCGGCTCGTGCCCGATATAAGTCTGGATCGCGCTGGCGACCTCGCGGACCGTTTCGATCTCGGCCAGCACATCCTCGGGAAAACGCCCGCCAAAGGTTTCTTCCAGGGAACTGGCGATTTGCAGCCGCTCGAGCGAATCGAGTCCCAGGTCGGTGACGATGTTGCTGTCGAGCGAGAGCGTTTTGGCCCGTTCCTTGGCGATCGTCCGCACGTGCTCCATCACGATCTGGGCGATGGCCGGGCTGACGAAATCCTGTGTGCCAATCGCGCTGGAAGGGACGGCCTCTTCGAATAGGGTCGGTGAACCAGCCGGCGAGCGGCCCTCCGGCTCGTGCTCCGCCGCTTCCCAGCCTCGCCACTGGCCGACGATTTGCAGCGTCCCCGCCAGAAACTCCTCCCGGCAAGCATGCCGCTGAATCTTGCCGCTGGAGGTCTTGGGAATCGAACCAAAGCGGACCAGCACAACCGCGTCGGGCGGCAGCTCGTGCTGGGCAGTCACCGCTTTGCGGACCGAGTCGATAACGTCGGACCAATCGTCGCGGCGGGTCCGTTCGACCTCGGCCACGACGATCAGCCGTTCGCGGCCCGCCAGATCGACGGCGAAGGCGCCCACCGCTTGCGGGGCAATCCTGTCGTCGGCCCGCTCGACCGTGAATTCGATGTCCTGCGGATAGCGATTGACGCCGCGGACGATGATCAAGTCCTTGAGGCGGCCGGTAACGTATAGCTGTCCTTCGGCGATGAATCCCAGGTCGCCGGTTCGCAAGAACGGCCCGCCGCTCATTCCCTCAACGCGGGCGCGAAACGTCGCCTCGGTCGCTTCAGCGTTTCTCCAGTAGCCTTGGGCGACGCTGGGACTGGCGATCCAAATCTCGCCGATCTGGCCGGGGGGTAGCTCGCGGCGCGTGTCCGGATCGACGATGAGCACTTGTTCGTCCGGCAGGACGCGGCCGCACCCGATAAGCTCCCGCGCACCCTCGTCGCCCTTGGCCGCCGGCACGACGCGCTTGGCGTCGAGCTGCCGTCCGTCGAAGGCACGCACCGTCGGCAAGCGGCTCTGATAGGCGCCGGTGACGATCAGCGTCGTCTCGGCCATGCCGTAGCACGGGAGGAAGGCCTCGCGCCGGAAGCCATAGGGCCCGAACCGCTCGGCAAACCGGGCGAGCGTATCGGCCCGCACCGGCTCGGCCCCGTTGAAGGCGACCTTCCAATTCGACAGGTCCAGCCCCGCCAGCTGATCGTCGGTAATCTTTTGCGTACACAGGTCGTACGCGAAATTCGGCCCGCCGCTGATGCTCACGCCGTATTTCGTAATCCCGCGCAGCCAGCGGACCGGCTTTTGCAGGAAGGCCATCGGCGACATGACGACGCTCGGCCGGCCGAAAAACATCGTGAACAGCACGCCCCCCACCAGGCCCATATCGTGATAGGTCGGCAGCCACGACAGCCCGCTACTATGCCGGTTCGGCTCGAACGAATAGCAGATGAGCTGCACATTGTGGATCAGGTTCGCACTGGACAGCATCACCCCCTTGGGAGTGCCGGTCGAGCCGCTCGTGTACTGCAGCATGGCCAGCGCATCGGGTCGAATCCGCGGCGCGGTCCAGCCCTGGCCGTCGCTGTCGGGGATGCGGTCGGTCGCCAGCCACCGAAGCTGTTTGAGGTGCGGAGCCTCGTCGAGCAGATCCTCGGTCCGATCGATGATGTCGAGCTCGGTCAGGGCGATCTTGGCCTGTGCATCGTCCGAAATCGCCTGAATCCGCTGCATGTTGCGGTTGCGCCGCGGCGGATAGGCCGGCACCGCGACGACTCCGGCGTAGAGGCAGCCGAACCAGGCCGTGATGAACTCCAATCCCTGCGGATACAGGAGCAGCGCCCGCTCGCCCGACATGCCCAGATCGACGAGCCGCGCCGCGATCGCGCGGGCATGCCGGTCGAACTGCTCATAAGTCAGGCTCGTCTCTTCCGCTTCGCCGTCGGTGTAGTAATAGGCCACTTCCTGCGGCTGCTGCTCGGTCCAGTAGCGGAGCGAATCGACGAGCGAAGTGGTCGGGGGCGAGAAGGGAGCAACGTAGCGTTTCAGGTCCACGTAACGGCAACCTCAGCGGGATCTCGAATCGGCCGAATCAATCGGCAAGGCGAATCGTGGATTTTAACTAGAACCGGCGCGGGCCGACAGGGTCAATTACTGCCAGGACGTGCGAGATTCCGCACGATCGACTGTCAAACTGCCCTACGACGAGAACTGCGTCCCTAGGCCATTAGCTCCCGGATCGGCTCGCCGTGGCCCAGGATCGAGATGGGCCGGCCGGCTGTATTCAAAAACTGCTGCCGTGTGTCGATGCCCAGCTGCCGGTAGACCGTGGCCAGCACGTCGGCCGGCGAAAGGGCCCGCTCGGCGGGCTGCTCGCCGCTCTTGGTGGTCGAGCCAACGACGATGCCCGACGTAAGGCCGCCGCCCGAGGTGAGCACGCTCATCGCCTGCGGCCAGTGATCGCGGCCCGCCGATTTGTTGATCCGCGGCGTGCGGCCAAACTCGCCCCAGCACCAGAGCACGACTCGCTCCGACAGGCCGCGCTCGTGCAAATCCATAATCAGGGCCGAGAGCGCCTGATCGAGCGGCACGTTGTTGTCTTTCACGCCGCTAGTGACCGTGCCGCCGGCGTTGCCGTGATGGTCCCAGCTGCCGACGCGGACACTGACGATGCCCGCTCCCGCCTCGATGAACCGCCGGCCCAGGAGCAGGCACTTGCCAAACTCGTGGTTGCCATATCGGTCGCGCGTCGCCTGCGATTCCTTGCCTGCGTCGAACGCATCGTGAGCCGCCGTGCTGGACAGCATCTCCAGCGCCTGCCGCTCGAGTTCGTCCATCGATTCCATGACGCGGCGATTTTCCTGCTGCCGCTGAAGGCGGTCGAGCGACGCCCGCAGTCCGCGCCGATCGGCCAGGCGGTCGAGCTTGAGCGTCGGCCGCACGTCCAGGCCGACCGGCTTGCCCGTCGAATAGACTTCGAAGGCATCGTAGGCGTTGCCCAGGAATTTCGCGCCGCCGTCGTCGCCATTGGGCACGTGGATATACGTCGGCAGTCCGCCGTGCATCGGTCCGCGGACCCGGCTGATGATCGCTCCAGCCGCGGGATAATCGTGCGGCAGCTCGTCTTCCAGCGACGCACTCTTGTAGCCTGTCTGCACGTACCGCTGGCCGCCGCCGTGACCCGAGTTGTCGTGGCAGCACGAGCGGATGAGCGAGTATCTGTCAGCAATCCGGGCCAGCTGCGGCAACGTTTCGCTAATGAAGGTGCCGGGGACGCTGGTGGGAATCGGCCCGAACGGCCCGCGAATCTCCAGCGGCGCTTCGGGCTTGGGATCGAAAGACTCGTAATGCGACGGCCCGCCCGGCAGAAACACCAAGAGCGCCTGCCGCGACTTCGTCCGATCATCGGCCTGGCTTGCCTCCCGCAGCCGCAGCAGGTCAGGCAGCATTAACCCCGCGCCGGCGAGCGCCCCCACCTGGAGCATCGTCCGGCGGTGAATGCCATCGCAATAAGGATTCGCTCGTCCCACAACCGTCCACATCGATTGCACTCTCCATTGTCGCCTTTCGCTCCGCGAAAGGGCGCATTGTGGTCTTTTCGCTCCGAGGCTGTGAATGAATCCCGTAGCGGAACTCGCCAGAGTTCCGAATCCGCGGAAAAACCTGAAGTCTGGCGACTTCAGCTACGAAAGATTCACAACCTCTCCGCGAAAGGATGCCGCCCTTTCGCGAAGCGAAAGGCGACACTGCCCGCCGCCAGCGATTCTAATCCTCGCCAGAAGACATGTCAGGCCGCCGCTGGTTCGCCCTCCGTAGGACAAGCGTCCCGCTTGTCTCCTCTCCCCTTCTTTCAGCTACGGTGCCCTCTGCCCCACTAGCTCAAACTCCGCGACGATTCAGCACACCTGGAAGCCGCGAAAAAAACTCTCGACTAAACTCAAGCACCTTCGTTGCGCCACAACGACTTACAGCATCCAGCCGGCCTAAAGCTGAAT
Organism: Planctomycetaceae bacterium; assembly: GCA_022614795.1. Lineage (GTDB taxonomy): Bacteria > Planctomycetota > Planctomycetia > Pirellulales > Pirellulaceae > CAYLLN01. The sequence goes on from JAKEHX010000150.1 coordinate 20,853, forward strand.
AAACCTTAGAACAGCTAGAATAGTTAGCCCCCACCTTTGGTCTCGTATCGCCAGTGGCAATCTGCCCGCCGTTCCCCTTCCATCTCCCTCTCCCTTTGGGAGAGGGCTGGGGTGAGGGTCTGCTCCGCATCGCCTTGACCCATACAAAGCCCTGACCATTGGTCAGGGTGACGAGCCGCAGACGACGGCCTATTGGCACGCGTTGGAACGCCGACCGCCGGTTCTCCTCGACCGCTGGTCGGGGCTCGGCGAGCGGGGGACGTGAGTCCCCCGATAGCGCCGAGCCATCGGGAGGCTTACGCCTCCCGCTCGCCAAATGATTGAAGCAGTCCACGATCCGGGCCTCGAACACCAGGTTGCCAAAGAGCAGTTCCGCACTGGCCAATACTGCTCTTGTGCCACAATGTATAGATGCGCCGAGCGACTGGGATATTTCCCGAAAAACCGCGAACTGGACGATTTTTCACAAAATAGTTGCAAGTCCTTGATTCGCAAAGGCTTACAACACGCCGTAGGACAAGCGTCTCGCTTGTCCCGCCTCAAAGCACCCCGCTTGTCCCGCCTCACCGCCAACTCGCCCGGGCAACCATCGACAACCGAGACGGTTATCCTGCGAGTCAAGAACTTTTGCACACTTTCCTTGGCGACCGGCTACACTCCGGTTACAATCTGCGCTCTCATCCATTCCTTCATTCCCATCCCGGACCCAGCCCCAGGAGTTTCCATGTCCCGCACTCGTAATGGTTTTACGCTCGTTGAACTGTTGGTGGTGATCGCCATCATTGGCGTGCTCGTCGCCCTGCTTCTCCCCGCCGTCCAAGCCGCCCGCGAAGCGGCGCGGCGCAGCTCGTGCCAGAACAACCTCAAGCAAATGGGTTTGGCCGCCCACAATTTCGAAGACACCTACAAATACCTACCGCCCACCCAGCACACGACAGTGCTGCCTAGCCCTACAACGGGACTACCGGCGACATTCAGTTCCGGCGCGACGTTGCAGGCTCTGATGCTGCCTTTTCTCGAACAGTCGAACGTCTCTGCACTGTTCAATAACGATTACGACACCAACAGCGATCGCCATATTGTTACGGGCGTACTCTTGGCGAATGCAAATGCGGCGGCACGCCTCCAGGATTTGAAAGTTTTCCTATGTCCTTCCGATCCCTCCCAGGCCAGGACGTTCAATGCTGGCCGCTTGAATTACAAGGGTTCCTTGGGTTGCTTCCCACACTTGCGCGGAATTGGCGGCGACCCGAATCGATCCCTTAACGCCGGCCAGCTTTTAGGAGTGTTCGGCCATCCATTGATCCAGGGACAAGTCATGTTAGGGACCAGATTAGCGGAGGTAACCGACGGTACGAGCAACACCACGCTTTTTGCAGAGGTGGTCCGTGGCAATATTACGGGCGAGTCGTCGGGAGGCGGACTTTTTGACTATACGACCAACATGATCGGCAGCGGGAATTACACCATCACCGACGGCCGCGGCGTAACCGAGTGTAATAATGGGGCCGGAAGTCCCACAATTCGATACGTCGGCCAGCAGTACTATCGTGCCTTGCCGCAGAATTTTCTTTATACCCATACGATGCCGATCAACTGGAACAAGAAGGTGACCGCCAATCAGAAATACTCCTGCGGCAATACGGCCTTCAACTCGATTCACCTTGGCGCCAGCAGCTACCACCCAGGCGGTGCGAACGTATGTCTCACCGACGGATCCGTGCGATTTGTGGGCGAAACCGTTGATTTTGCCGTCTGGCAAGCTGTCGGAACAAAGGGCCGAGGTGAGTCCACCCAATTGCCGTAACCGGCTGGACCCTCGGGCTTACGGAGCGTTTGCACGGGCGCGAAATGTGCCCGCCGGCCCGGCCTGAAGTGCTTCTGCCGATTAAATTCCTGAAAGTGGATTTCTGCATGACATCTTGCCCTTTTCGCCTTGTCCGCGGGTTCGTGCTGATTGTCACAACTGTTTTGGCGCTTGGTTGTGGATCGGGCGGCGATAGCAAGTCGGCGGCCACCGGCGCTCCAAGCGCGAAACAATCGCTCGACTACCTGGTCAATCTGCTTAACTACCTGAAGAGCGAGAACAAGCCCCCGCCCGCCAAGGTGGCGGACATCGAGCCGATCGAGCCGCTGTTTCAGGGCGCCTACCTCGGGCTCGTGCGCGGCGAGATTGATTACGTCTGGGGGACCACAATCGACCCCGCTGGCGCAGACAAAGTTCTGGCCTATGAAAAAGCGGTCGAGTCCAGCTCCGGTTGGGTCTTAATGCAAGACGCGTCGCTCAAGACCATGGAGGCCAGCCAGTTCCAGGCCGCACCCAAGGCGGCCAAGTGAACCACTCTTGTGATCGCCGCCTGAGTGATGAATCCTAATCTTATTGCTTGCGCTCTGGCCTGTTTCGCTGGAGGGCCATTCATGGCCCTTTGCCTGGTTAGGCCCGCCGTTTACGGCGGGTTCACA
>JAKEHX010000151.1 GCA_022614795.1 Planctomycetaceae bacterium
ACTGGTAATCCAGGCCCTGTTCATGCGCGTCAGCGGCAAGCCGCCCAGCCGGCAGGAGCTGGAAGCATTTTGCGACCGGCTCAGCGACATCAAAGCAGCCGGCGGCAAGCTGAAGCTGGTCCAGGTTTATACGGTGGCCCGCAAGCCGACGGAGAGTTACGTCGCTCCGCTGGCCGACGCGGAAGTGGATGCGATTGTCGAGCTGGTCGAGCGGCGAACGGGCATTGCCGCCAAGGCCTATTACGGAGCCGCCCAGCCATGAAGGAACCCGGGGCGCCCACCGCCAATCCGAAGCCAAGCCTGACGACCTGGATCATGCTGGCCGTGCTGGCTTGGGGCGGGCTGCTCGCCTTGGGATCTTACCTGTTTGGCGGCAATCACGCCGTGGAGCGGGCGGCCATTGTCCTGAGCGCGACCGTCGCGTTTCTGCTTCTATGGGTGTGGGCGCTGCTGATGCGGAAGCGCCGGCTGGCGCGCGAAGGCGAGACGAAACGCGCGTAGCGTGGCCCACTGCTGTAGTCCCACGCTCCGTGTGGGACATGTCGCTGCACGGCGCCTGGAAAATGCAAACCGGGCATTTCGAAGGCCGACTGAGGCGCAACGCCTGGCCCACACGGAGTGTGGGCCTACTTTGTCGTCGTCGGTCGTTGCGGCTGGGTGGCGGTCTGCGGGCCGACGATGCGGCTAGCCGGCGGCGTGGCGCAGTAAAGCATCGCGTCGTCGATGATCCAGGGCGTGCCGACGTTGCGGCCGTCGTCCGTGTTGATCACGTTGAAAAAGAAGCACTGAAACGAGTGGGCCCGATAATTATAGGGCCAGTAGCTGCCGACGCAGTCCTTCTCCTGGAGGTCTTCGATGCCCGGACGGAGGAAGAAGTGGCAGGCGCCGTCGGCCGTGCACGACATGCCCATCGTGATCCAGGAATCGGCCTGGAAGGTCAGCGACGGCAGGTCGCGGCCGTAGCCGTCGGCCCGGACCCAGGCCCGGATGGAGTAGGTCCGCTTGTTGTCCTTCAGGCCGCGCTCCATGTGGAAAAACATGCCGGGCCAGTATTCCTCGTTGTCCTCCTTGCCCCAGCCCACCACGCCGATGCGATAGCCGAACGAGGCGCCGTTGCGCTCTTCCCACTTGGTGTGCGGCACGACATAGACGCGGCAGACGCAGTTCGGGGACCAGCTGACGGGAATGGTCCGCCCGGCGAGCTGCTCGCTGTTGCTGAGGAGGTCGTCTTGCTGCTGCTCGTGGCTGCGGCGGCCGGGGACGCCGGAATTCAGCGACTGGAGGAGCAATGCCCCGCTACTCCCTTCGATGCCGCCCGGGGGCGTGGAGACGCGGCGGACGACGTCGGGCTGGCCGCGCTTGGCGGCTTCGACCCACTGCAGGTTTTTCGAGATGCCGCCGGGGGCGCGGATTTCCTTGTCGATGTTGAAGCTGCTTTTGGGATGCTGCGGGTAATAGTCCCAGTCCTCGGCCTCGAAGTCGTCGCCGGTGCGGGCGACCGGAACGCCCGTGCCGGGAACGACCGCTTTCATCGGCAGGCGATTGGCGGCGCCCGCGCGGCCGGCCAGCAGCGAGCTGCTCAGGGCGAGCGTACTCAGTCCGAATTGGCGGCGAGAAAGACGGCGTGGCATAGGAAGACTCCGGCAACGGCACACGGAGTGTGCCTACTACAGGGCGGGTAGAACAGCGGGCCGCAAGGTTTGCCTGGCCGCTGCGGCTTCGCGCCGTGGAAGCGGCCCGCGCGCGGCCAGACACCCGAAATATCGGCGCGGCCCGCAGAACCGGTGCAACAATTAGCAATGCACCCTTGCAAACCCGCCATGCTTCCCCACTGAGTCAAACCTTTCCTAGCTGGTAAACTGTTCCAATCAGGCAAATCCTTATGGCACGACACCGCCGCCGCCGATCGACAGCCCGGCCTTTTCACGAAGGAGACCGGCCCGATCGCGCGTGGTCGTCTCGCTCCGCGAGACGAGATTCCGCTCGCGGAGCGAGCGGACCACAAGACGATGGCGGCAAGGGAGAGCGGCTCCAAAAGGTGCTGGCCGCCGCGGGCGTGGGCAGCCGCCGCGACTGCGAAGAGCTGATCCGCGAAGGGCGCGTGGAAGTCGATCGGCAGGTGGTCACCGAACTGGGCACGCGGGTCGATCCCCTGCGGCAGGAAATCCGCGTCGATACTGAGGTCCTTCGCCAGCCGCCGCGGTTGTATTACGCGGTCAATAAGCCCGTCGGCGTGGTGACGACGAATTTCGACCCCAGCGGCCGGCCGCGCGTCATCGACCTCGTGCCGACCGAGGAGCGGGTGTTTGCCATCGGGCGGCTCGACCGGGCGAGCGAGGGGCTGATCCTCGTCACCAACGATGGCCATTTCGCGAACCGCCTCACGCACCCGCGGTATGGCGTCGAGAAGTCGTACCTCGTGCGCGTCGCCGGCCAGCCGACGACCGCCGATCTCGACCGGCTGAAGAAGGGGGTCTATCTGAGCGACGGCTTGTGCCGCGTGCAGTCGATCACCGCGAAGAAGCGGCAGGGAAAAAGCACGGACCTGGTGATGGTGCTCAACGAGGGGCGCAATCGCGAGCTGCGGCGGATTCTGGCCCGCGTCGGGCACAAGGTGCTGCGGCTCAAGCGGATTGCCGTGGGTCCGATCAAGCTGGCCGATCTGCCGACCGGTGCCTGGCGGAAGCTCTTGCCCGCGGAGGTCGAGAATTTATTGAGCCTGGCCAAAGAGAGACGCAAAGCCGGCAAAGCAAAGCGTAAGCCCGCGAGGCCCGCCGGTGCGGCCAAGCCGGTGCACGGCCAGCGCGACGCGAGCCCGTATCTTCAGAAGCAAGCCTTGATGGCCCAGCCGCTATCGCTCGATGATCTGCTGCGCGATGATCTGGATGAGGGGAACCTGGCGGAGGGAGACGCATCTGTAGGGAACGCCCTCCGTGGCGTTCCGGATTTGGAGCATGATGCCGAGCTACGATTTTCCGACGACGCACGTCCTCGCCCGAAGAGCGGCGCATTGATCGGCGACCAGGCTGCCGAGCCTCGCCGGTCAAAGTTCAAGCGCCGCGGCAAGAAGCCCTTTCACAAGCCCGGCGGACAGCGACCTGAGGACAGCCAGACCCAGTCACGGAAGCGGAAGGAATTCCAGCAGAGCTCCGGCGGCAAGGAGTTTGGCAAGCGATTCGGTAAGCCAGGCGGCAAGAAGTTCGGAAAACCGGGCGGCAAACAGTTCGGAAAACCGGCGGGCAAGAAGTTCGGCAAGCCGTTCGGGAAACGGAAAGGAAGCCGATGAACCCCTTACACGCGAAATCCTACGCCGACCAGGCCGTGCAGCGGACGGTGGAAATCGTCGAGAATGCCCGGCTGGCGAAGGATACCTACCGCGTCCGCTTTAAAGCGCCAGAGATTGCCCGCCGCATCGTGCCCGGTCAGTTCTTAATGCTCCGCATCACCGACCTGAACGATCCGCTCATCGGCCGGCCGCTGGCGCTTTACGACACGGTCGTCGAAGCCGATGGCCGGCCCGAAGCTGTCGATGTGGTCTATCTCGTGAAAGGCAAGCTCACCAGCCGGCTATGGCAGATGCAGGCCGGCCAGCGCGTCGATGTCTGGGGACCGCTGGGGAATGGATTTTGCCAGGAGCCAGGAACCAGGGGCCAGGAGCCAGGAGCCCGGAACTCCACCACTCACCACTCACCACTCACCACTCACTCCTACCCGCCCATTCCCACCGAACACCTGATCATGGTCGCCGGCGGCATCGGGCAGACTCCGTTTCTGGCGTTGGCCCAGGAGGCGTTACATAGGAAGCGCTACGGCGAGCCGCCGCGCGACATGCCGCGGGCGCGGCGTGTCACGCTGTGCTACGGCGCCCGCACGGCGGAATACCTGGCGTGCGTCGAGGACTTCCAGCGACTGGGGGTTGAAATTCGGCTCGCCACTGACGACGGGAGCTTGGGTCATCACGGGCTGGTAACGGACCTCTTGCAGCAATGCCTCGCGGAGCACCACGGCCGTCCGCACATCGTCTGCTGTGGTCCCGAGCCGATGATGGCAGCGGCCGCCAAGATCGCTCACGAGGCTCGCATTCCCTGCCAGGTCTCGCTTGAAACGCCCATGGCCTGCGGCGTCGGAATCTGCTTCACGTGCGTGGCCAAGATTCGCCAGCCCGACGGCTCGTGGGATTACAAGCGGACCTGCGTCGATGGCCCGGTGTTCGACGCTGAGCTCGTCGAGTGGTAACGCGCTGAGTGGTAGCGCTAGTTCGCGGGAAATTTGGCCACGGTCATCTGGCCATAACCGGCCGGCCAGCGCGACGTGACTTCGACCTGTCCGACCAGATCGTCGCTGCCGAGCACCGCCGGATACCGATGTTCGAACTTCTGCTGCTCGTCGATATAGATTTTGGCGAGGTACTTGCCGGCAGGGAGCGCGGGCGAGCGGCGAACTGCGGCGGCCCGTTCTGAATCGCGCGGGGCAGTGATGCTCAGGTGATTCTGCCAGAGCTGGCCGCCGCCGAAAACGGGCCGATCGGCTGTGGCCCAGCGGTCCTTTGACCAATCCTTGGAGCGCTCGTCCCAGCGATACAGATCGACTTGCAGCACCAGTTTGTCGTACTTGGCCGGGACCCCTTCGAGCTTGAACCAGATCTCGCTGACGCTTGAGACTTCGGTCGATACGGCGGGCAACTGCCCGGCGGCCGTATATTTACCGAGTTCGGTCGCCGCCAGGTCGTCGATGAATTGCCGAAACTGTTTGTAGGTCCGATCGCCGAACGCCATCTTCTGCCCGCCTCCGTGCTTGACCTGATTGAGCGGCTTTAAAAGGAGCAGGCTTTTCTCGGGCTTGACGAGGTCGATCAGCTCGGCCTCGCGCAGGTAGGCCAGCGTGGCCGCCGGATCGCCCAGTTTGATCCAGGAGATGTGCTCGCCGTGCTTCTTGACTTGCTGCTGGTTGCGGTCGGGCGAGTGGCACGCGGCGCAGCGGCCGGCTTCGGCCCAGACGTTATCGACGAACGACGCGAGCACGCGGTCTTTCCGCGCGTGGCGGATCACTTCGCCCGGCAGTTGCGGGCCGATTTTGCTGGAGGACTCCTTCGCCGCCAGCAACTGGGGATCTCTCACGGCCGCGACAATCCACGCCCGGAATGCCTCCAGCTCCTGCTGGCGAATCTTGTCCGTCACGAGGCTCGGCCGCTCGGGCTTGCGGGCAATGAACGCAAGCAGCTTCGACCGATCCGGCTCCTTGAGGTCGATGAGCCCGCCGTCGCGCAGGGCCGCGAACGTCTCGTCCTGCGTGTGGCGGACGTAATCGGCCAGATCGACACCCGACAGATGGCACTCGGAGCAGCTCGACGGATTTTTGGCCTGAAGGATCGGCAGAATCCGTCGCTCAAAGATGGCCAGCGCGGAATCGTCGGCGGCCTGCGCCACGCCGCCGAGCGTCAGGAGGACCAGCAAAGCACTGACCCAAGGAAGAACGCTCGCAACTGGGTTCTTCCAAACCTGGATCATGGCGCGGGCCCCGCTTCACTTCGCCGCCGGCTTTTTCTTCGCGACGACGATGAGGTGCGACAGCCGCGACTTGGTGCGGGCAGCAGCGTTGGGGTGAATGATCCGCTTCGATGCGGCCCGGTCGAGCTTCGTGGCGGCGGTTCGCAATTCGGTTTCAGCCTTGGGCAGGTCGCCGGACGTGATCGCCTGACGGACCTTGCGGACCTGGGTCTTGATGGCCGACTTCGTCGCCCGGTTCTTGGCCCGACGCTCGAGACTCTGGCGGTGCCGCTTCTTGGCGCTTTTGGTGGTTGGCATGGGACGGTAAAGTCAATCGTGGCAAGGGTTTACGCGGATTTATAGGCGGGCAACACCGGCCGTATTTAGCGGTGGGAATCGCGTACTATCCCAGATTCAGGGCAAGTTGTCCAGCCGCTGCCGGGCGTCTTTGTAGTCAGGATCGATTGCCACGAGGCGAGCCAACGCCGCCTTCGCTTCGGCGGGCTGGTCCATGGCTGCCGCCAAGATGCCAATGCGATAGAGCGCCGCGAGTGGAGTGGCGAGCGGGGGGCGTGAGCCCCCTGAGGCCCCGTCTGACAATTCAACGGCCTGCCGATAATAGTCAAGTGCCTTGCCAAATTGCCGCAAGTGCTGCCAGCATTCGCCCAGCTCCAGCAGCACTTCTGCCGCAAGCCGCTCGTCAGCCCGCGCCTCCTCCAGCCGCTGGATCGCCCCGCTGTAGTTGCCAGCCATCTTCAACCGGCGTGCCAACTCCAGCCGCAACGACGCATCACCCGGATGGCGCTCGCTGCGGACGTGGAAGATG
>JAKEHX010000152.1 GCA_022614795.1 Planctomycetaceae bacterium
CTTTTTCGGCGGGCTTTTTGGCGTCGGCAGGTTTGGATTTGGCCATATGCAAGTGGGGCAGGTTTTCAACCTGCCAGAAAATGCTGGTGCAATTCTTCAAAGCGGCAGGTAGCAACCTGCCGCACAACTTCAGTAGTTCGCTCGTCACCCGCAATATATCGGAACCCGCCGAAGGCAGATACTTTGATTCGCGGCACCCTGACCGCGGAACGCCACGGTGGGCTTTCCCTACAGGCGGCCAGGAACGCGTTCCCTACAGCCGGCCCTTCTCCCTTGCCCGATTTTCCTGCCAGCCATAGACTTACTGCCCGCCCTCCAGTGTTCACAAATCCCGTCCCCATAAGGGTTTCCGCCCGTGGCCCTGGCGCCCTTTGCCTTCCAGCGCTGCATCCGCCCGGCATGCGGCACGACGTGCGGGCCCGAGGAAGTGCGGACGGCCTGCCCGAAGTGCGGCGACCTGCTCGATGTGCTCTACGACTGGGACCGGGCCAGGCCCCCCAAATCGCTCCGCTACTTCGAGCAAATGTGGAGCCGCCGCCACGAGCCCCTGCGGCTGTCGGGCATATATCGTTTTCATGAGCTGCTGCCATTCGCCACCGCCGACAGCGTGGTTACGGTCGGCGAAGGGCAGACATTGCTCCAGCAAAGCGACCCGGTCGGCCAGTTCATCGGACTCAAGGGCGGTCGCCTTTATTTGCAATACGAGGGGCTCAACCCCTCGGGTTCGTTCAAAGACAACGGCATGTCGGCGGCCTTTACGCACGCCCGTGCGATCGGCGCCAAGCGAGCCGCCTGTGCCTCGACGGGAAATACCAGTGCGTCGCTGGCCATGTATTGTGCGGCGACCCGCTTGATGAAGGCGGTCATCTTCATCGGCTCGGGCAAGATCAGCTACGGCAAGCTTTCGCAGGCCCTCGACTTCGGGGCCCTGACGATCCAGATCGCTGGCGACTTCGACGACGCGATGGTCCGCGTGCAGGAGGTCTGCCGCGACCTGGGCATGTACCTGGTGAACAGCGTCAACCCGTTCCGGCTCGAAGGGCAGAAGTCGATCATGTTCCGGGTGCTGGAGGCCCTCCACTGGGAAGTGCCCGATTGGATCGTCGTCCCCGGCGGCAACCTGGGCAACTCGAGCGCCTTCGGCAAGGCCTTCGTTGAGTTGAAGCTGCTGGGACTGATCGACCGCCTGCCGCGATTGGCCGTGATTAACGCCGCCGGAGCCGACACGCTGTTTGAGCTGTACGAGAAGCGGGGCCTGCGCTGGAACGCCGGCCGGCCCGACACGAGCATCGTCGATCGCTACTACGCCGAACTCGACCAGTCCGGCCGCAAAGCCTCCACCATCGCCAGCGCCATCGAAATCAACCGGCCGGTGAACCTCAACAAGTGCCTGCGGGCGCTGGAAGACATGAATGGCGTCGTGCGCCAAGTCACCGACCAGGAAATCCTGGATGCCAAAGCCAAGATCGCCGCCGGGGGCTTCGGCTGCGAACCGGCCAGCGCCGCCAGCGTGGCCGGTGCGCGGCTCCTTTGCGATCAGGGGATCATCGGCCCGGACGAGCGCGTCGTCTGCATCCTCACGGGTCACCAGCTCAAGGACCCGACTGCCACGGTCGCCTATCACACGACCGACCAGGAGCAGTTCAACAAAGTGCTCGGCAGCCGCGGCGTGCGCCGCGCATCGTTTGCCAACCGGGCGGTCGCCTTGCCCAACGACCTGGGCGAGATCGTGAAGGCGATTCAGCTCTATTCCTAGCTGGGCGCGCCTCGTTTAACCCGCAGCCGGAGGCGCAGGTTCGCGGCGGCACAAACGTCGAATCGCCTGCGCCTCCGGCTGCGGGTTAAACGTGCTTAATTAGCGCCGGCACGACCAACGGCCTTTAACTTTCCGCGCGCCCAGCGGGCAAGTACAGTAAGCAGCGGTCACCGAAAGGCATTCTGAGGAGACTTCCCATGTTCGGCCACTGTTTACTGCGGCGCAGCGCGTGCGCCTTGTTCTTGTTCGTTATGAGTTGGCGTGGCCTGACGGCCGCGGAGCCGGAGATTCGTATCGATACGCCCATGCCTCCGCCGGGCTGGGCGCTTTTGGAGCGAGAACTGTTGCGGGCCAATGCCGCGGCGTGCCGCGAATTTTTCGACAAGTATTTCGACGAGCGGGGGTTTCTGTTGTGCGTTGAGCGGTGGGGTGGCGACGACGGGCCGGACGACGCGATCGAGAACTGCAACGATTGGCCGCTGCTCTATGCACTGGGCGGGTCCGACCAGGTGCGGCGGATGTACGAGCGGGCCTGGGAGGGGCACCTGCGGCAGTACACGCTGGCCAAGACGACCGACGTGCCGCTGGCCCGCGACGGCATGTTCTATAAGGAGTTCCACACGCAGTTTGATTGGATGCACCTGGGCGAAGAGCTGACGGTCTTCAACGTCATGGGCCTGGGGGGCCTCGATGCCGCCAACCAGCAGCGGGTGCGGCGGTTTGCGGGCCTGTATATGAACGAAGACCCGCAGGCCCCTAACTATGACCCCCAGCACAAGATCATCCGCAGCATGTTCAACGGCAGCCGCGGGCCGCTGCTCCGCAAGGCGACGGCGCTCGATTGGGCGGGCGATCCGATCGAGGTCGAACATCGCTTCAAGCCCGGGCACGGCGAGCGGACCTACCAGGAGATGCTCGACCATTTCCGCGACTACACCGACATCGTCGGCGACCTGCCGCAGAACCTGCGGGCGACGACGCTGGCCTTCAACGCCTTCGCGCTGACCGGCGACGAAAAATACAAGCGGTGGATTCTGGAATACGTCGATGCCTGGTGCGAGCGGGCCGCGGCCAACGGCGGCATCATGCCCTCGAACGTCGGCCTCGACGGCCAAATCGGCAGCGCCACCGGCGGCAAATGGTACGGCGGCACGTACGGCTGGGGGTTTTCGGTCAAGGTGCCGCAGACCGGCGAGATTGCCCATCGCAACCGGACGATGTACGGCTTTGCGGGGCTGGCAAACGCGTACTTGTTGACCGGCGACGACCGCTACCTGGCGACGTGGCGCAAGCAGATGGACGCGATCAACGCCCAGCGGCGGAGGCAAGGTGATCGGTGGATGTATCCGCGAATGTACGGCGATCAGGGGTGGTACGACTGGCACCCGCAGCCATATGCCGAGAACGCGCTGGAGCTTTATGCACTTTCGCTGCGGCCCGACGACCGAGTCCGCGTGCCGGCCAGCGGCTGGCTCGATTTTCTGAGCGGCACTCGCCCTGATTATCCCGAATCGGCGCTCCAGCGCGATTTGGCCCGGATTCGCCAGCGAGTCGCGGCCATGCGGGAAGATCCGACCACGCCCGACACGCGTCTGGCCGACGATCCGATGAAGTTCAATCCGTGCAGTGTCGCGTCGCTCTTGGAATTGACGCTGGGCGGCGTGCATCCGGGCGTGGGCGGAAACGTGCTGATCGCGCAGCTACGATATTTTGATCCCCAGCGGCGACGGGCCGGTCTGCCCGAGGATGTGGCGGCGCTGGTCGAGCGACTGACGGCCGACGAGACGACAGTGATGCTTGTGAACGTCAATCAGATCGAACCGCGGACGGTCGTGATGCAGGGCGGGGCTTATGGCGAGCACAAAATCGCCGCGGTGAAGATTGGCGACAAGGAAACCGCGATCGGCCAGCGGGCGGTGAAGATCGCCCTCGCACCGGGTGCCGGGGCGAAGCTCACGCTCCAGATGCGGCGGTTTCGCGATCCGCCCACGCTCGATGCTCCCTGACCTTAGCCGGGAGCAAACTTGCTCCCGGAGCAACTCCGGGACCAGGTTTGGTCCCGGCTAAGATCATGAGTTACCTCCCCGACTGGCAAAAGCACGACGACGTGATCTTGATGTCGGCATCGCGCCAGGCTTCGGCGAAGCGGGCGTCGAGCGGCTCCGCTTCGGCATGTTTGCCCTGATCGTGCAGGCTCTTGGCCAGGCCAAACAAGGCCCAGCCGTCGTTGGGCAAGCGCGCCAGGCTCGCGCGATAGACCTTCTCGGCATCGGCGGGGCGTCCAACAGTCAACAGGTTCGCACCAAGCGCGTGGCGGATCGGGTGAATCCAGTCCGGCGGCTCGGAATAGCGGAGCGCATCTTCACATCGCACCGCTCCGCGCAGCCGGGCAAGGCCCATGTCGATCGCTCCTTCGCGGACGAGGATCTCGCCTGCCAGCAAATGCTCGGCGACATCGAGCACGGCAAATCCCTTGTTGTTGCCAACGACCGCTTCTTCCTTCACGAGCTTGCGGGCGGCGAGAAACGCGGTTTGTTCCTGGCGGGCTTTGGCGGCGTTGCCTTGTGCTGAGTAGGCGATGCCGCGCGCCGCATGTCGCAAGCTCCGCGAGATCGGCAGATATTCGGGCGGTTCGGGCGAGGCCAACACCTCCTCCCACCGGCCGAAGCGGACGAGCACCTCCAGCGGCATTGCTGCGAAGCCGTCGGCGATGAGGGCGTTCTCCTTGATCCACTCCGGCGGAATGCCCGCAGCCATGTCATGGATCGAGGCAATGGCCAGCTTGCTCTGCCCGCTCATCATGGCCGCGTAGGCCCGCATGTGGTGGTTGTGGGCCATGTAGATGCGGTAGAAATCCTGTTTGGGCGACTGCTGCCGATACTGGCGGTCCGATTCGATGGCCTTCGTGTTGGCCTCGATCGCCATGGCCCAGCGGCCCAGACGCACGTCGATGTGCGACGGCATGTGGACCAGATGCCCCAGGCCGGGCTGGAGATTCCGCAATCGATCGGCCGGGGCGGCTGCCTTCTCGGGATGCGGTGAAGCTTCGACCGCGTGGATATACAGGTGCAGGCCCAGCGGATGATTGGGATTCTGCGTCAGCACCGCTTCCAGCGTGGAGACGACTTCGTCGGTGCCCGGTTGCGGCTCACTGGTCGGCAGCCACAGGTCCCATGGCCGCAGGTCCATCAGCGACTCGGCGAATAGTGCCCCGATATCCGCGTCCGTCGGATTCGCTTTCCACACCTTCCGCATCGCGTCGGCATAGGCCTGGTCGAGCGGCTTGCGGTCATCGGGCTGCACCTGGGCATAGCGCTGGCCAAGCGCCTCGATCAGTTGCCGTTCGACTTCCGTCGCATTGGCAGCCGTGGCCCGCGCTTTGGCCAGTGCATCCCACGCGGCTTTGGCGCGCGGCGGCGGAACAACCGGATTATTGATGTGCGGTCCATTAGCAATCGAGATTCCCCACCAGGCCATCGCGCAGTCGGGATCGACACGGGCGGCTTGTTCGAATGCCCGGATCGCTTCGTCGTGGTTGAAGGCAAAGAGGAAAACGAGGCCCTGGTTGAACCACTGCTGCGCCTCGGGCGATTTCGTGATGACCTCGCGCGTGTGCGATCCGAGTCCCGCGAATCGAGGCGGCGCGACGGCCGCGGGTTCGTCGGCTGCGAGCCGACTGGGTCCGGCGGCGCCTAAGAACATGGAAACGACGACCCAACTACTCAACTGCCAATTCATTCCAGGCTCCTTGCGCTCTATACGGTTGATATCGTTGCCGCTAGCAGACTCGGCCAAATTTCTCGATTCGCCAAATGATTTGGAGTGCGGCGACTTGTCGCCGCTTTGAGATATTGTGCGCTTGACGGCAGTGCATCCAAGATTCCCAAAAGCGGCGACCTCAAGTCGGCGCTTCCTTTTGGAGCGAGACGCAGGAAACCGACAGGTCGCCGCACTCCAGAGCCCGCGAGCGAATGTTAGGGGAGCCCTGTGAAACCGGCCAGATTGTCGTTGCCGTTTGGAACGCTAAGCCCGGGTTGCACGTTTGTAACTTGACTCAGCGCCGGGCGTAGCGGCAAACACGTCAGTCGTTCCTAAGTCTTTTACAGTCAATACCTTATATAGAAATTACAGACCCTCTTTTGCATGGATCCAGCCCCAAGCGAACAAGAACCCGACTGGACAACGCTCGAAGATGGGGTAGGGTTTTGGGCACTTCCCGGCATAGTTATCCCATAGCACCCATTGCACTTAAATTGTGCAATTTAACAGGTCCGCTTGACAGCGGCACTTCTGTTGCTAGGTTAACGGCCTAACCTGCGTGTCCCTCAGATTCTTCGCAAACGGCAAAGCTTACCAACAGGGGCTGCCGATGCGAGTGATGCCGGTGCTCGCAGGGTCGTAAGTCGCATCCATTGTGCTCGGCCGTCGGGCGGTTGGATGAGGCGTAGTTGACGGCATCTTGAGTGGTTTCAACTTACGGTACCTGTTAGTAACTGGAGGATTCTAGGATGAACCGCATTGTTGTTCTCGGTGTTGCTCTGTTTTTCGCCCTGGTCGGGATTGCCCTGGTCGGTGGCGAGCAAAAGGCTCAGGCTGGCCTGTTCTTCCGCAACAGCGGAGGATACGGCTGTGATGGCTGCAATGGCTGCCACGGCTGCCATGGCCGTCGTCATGGTTGCTGCAACGGCGGCGACTGCTGCCACGGTCGCGATCGTTGCCATGGACGCTGCCACGGCCGGCATCGCTGCCATGGCCGCTGCAACGGCTGCAACGGTTGTCACGGCGGCTGCTGCGGTGGCGTCGTCGTCGCGAAGGGCGCGGTGCAAGCGCCCGTCCAGGCTCCGGTGGGCAAGGCCGTTCAGGCCCCAGTCCAAGCGAAGTAACCAAAATCACCAGTGATCTGCCGCCGCCTCCCCTGTTGGTGGCGGTAATCAATGGTTGAGAAAGCGTTAGATCGGCCCGTCTTACGGGCCGATCTTTCTTTTTGCGCGGACGGTTTGGGTAGGGCCATCCCGCGGCCCCTTCTTACATCCAGGGCCCCGTTTCGCCCGATAATCCTGATTCAGGACGAAGCGCGCGCGGACGGATGCCGCACTTGTAGTGCCCACCGCCTTCAGCATCCGCCTCATGGCAGCAACTCCCCAGTCCGCAGACACTCTTCCTTTGCCCGGTAGCCCGCGGCCGGACCAACCGTCGGAAATGGGCCGCAGCATCCTTTCGCTGCTATTGGTCATCCATTTCTTCTGCGTCTTCACCGTGGTGGGTTCGACCTACCTCCGCTCGGCTCTCCAGTCGCGCCTGGTGTCGATTTTCGGCGTGTACACGGAACTATTCGCCTTCGATCCGGGCCAGTTCACACCGTATTACTACACACATGGCCTCGTTCGCGACGACGACGCGGTCTTCTCGCTCGACCTCTATCCCGCGGGGGACGTGCCCGTTGCCCAGCGGCAATTGCTCAAGACCGTCGCTCTGCCCGACCGCAGTTCGACCTGGCTGAGCGAGCGCCAGCGCACGATCCGCCTCGCCCGGCAATTGGCCTATTTCGCCGATCCCGAAATCGACCGCGACGACCTGGCCGCCGAAATCGCCCGCGGCGTGGCCGGCCGCGTGATGCGCGAGCACGGCGCCCAGGCCGC
>JAKEHX010000153.1 GCA_022614795.1 Planctomycetaceae bacterium
AATGACGTTCGCCATAACCCCTTGAAGGATGAAGAGTTATGCGGCGTCATGCGGAAGTAGGGCCGCCCGGACTCGAACCGGGAACCAAAGGATTATGAGTCCTCTGCTCTGACCGATTGAGCTACGGCCCCAAGTGGCGATGCGAACATCGCGGTCAATTCTATGCAGACAAGAGCCGCACGCAACGAGTGCACGGACAATGCCATGACGAAGGGACAGAGAGACTGAGGGGCAGCGGCGCGCGGCCCTCTGGTTCTTCGTTTTGGATCGTCGCGCAAAACTCCCCACTGGCCGAACTAGCGGGGCTGGTTGGTTGCTCGCGCAAGATCGGTGTCGCTGGCGTCCTTTAGCGACTCGTTAAGGACGCACAATTCCGTGACCAGATATCGCATCTCGTGTGCGACTTGTTCCCGCGCCATCGGCGGCATGTCGGCCAGTGAGCGGAGAATGTTCTCCCGGCGGTCGTCGCCCGTTTCTCCCTCCGCATCGAGGCATCGATTCAATTCGTGAACGTAGAGCCAGAAGTCACTGCGTGCCCCCATCTGATCCGTCCCGGGCAAGAGAAGAGTTTTCCAGGCGGGTTCATGAGCCGAACTGCCGCCACGAGTAGTGGGCGCATCGTCCCATATCCGGCCGGCTCTGGCAAGGAGACAGCCTAGGCGGAACATCGTGGCTACTGCGGGGTTGAATAGAGGGATACGCCAGGCCGCTGACTGGCCCCAACTCGGGAATTTGCCTAGACTTACGGAAAGTGCGTCCCTCCTTGCCCGGCACACCGCAAGAGCGCCCCGCCGTGGCCCTAGCCACTGAACCCCTTCGCTACGAGTTGCACGACCCCGACGTGCGGCTGATGCTACAAGTGCGCGAAGGCAATGCCGCGGCGTTTGAAGAACTGGTGCTGCGGTACCAGAACCGCCTGCTGACGATTCTGGAGCACTTGGTTGGGAGCCGGGAGCAGGCGGAGGACCTGACGCAGGAGGTGTTCCTGCGGGTCTTTCGGGCGCGGGAGCGATACGAACCGGGCGCCAAGTTCAGCACCTGGCTGTTTACGATCGCGAACAACGTGGCGAGCAACGCCCGCCGCAGCCATGCCCGGCGCAAGGAGGTCGGCGTTCCCGAGCGGCACAACGGCAGCGACAGCGCGCCGATGCAGCTCGATCAGCTCGCGAAGGCGGCCAGCGCCCTGATGCCGGCGCGGGCCCTCGACAAGGCCGAACAAGCGGAAATGGTCCGCGAGGCAGTGAAGTCGCTCAATGAACGACAGCGGATGGCCCTGCTGCTCTCGAAATTCGAGGGGATGAGCTACCAGGACATCGCCGAGACGATGGGGCTGTCGGTACAAGCGATCAAGTCGCTGCTGTCCCGGGCCCGCGTGAACCTGAAGGAAATCCTGACTCCGTACATCGAGCAGGGCAGCCCCATCGAGCAAGGGATCAAGTCAGAGGACTCGCCGCACAACTCCGCGCCCACTGGCGCTGCGGAGGAATAGGGCGATCCAGACATGACCGAAGAGAACCGCACGTTAACACCCGAAGAAGCGATGGACGAAGAGATCGTCTCCTACCTGGATGGCGAACTCGACCGCGAGGCGGCGATCGCCATCGAGCGCCGCCTGGCCGAAGACCCGGCCTATCGAGCCCGCCTTGCGCATTTGCAGCAGGCCTGGGATCTGCTTGACAATCTGGGACGCACCGAAGCGGACGAAAACTTCACCCACAGTACGGTGGCAATGGTCACGGTGAAGGCAGGCGAAGACTCGGCCATTGGCCAGACCGCGGCTCAAAGGCGGCGACAGTTGGCGTATGCCGGGCTGGGGGGGCTGGCCTTGGCGGCCGGGGCCATCGCGTATGTCGTGGTCGATCGCAGCCTGAACAGCGAAAACCGGGCCCTGGTTCGCGACTTGCCGGTCATCAAGCGGATCGACGAGTACAGCAATATCGAAGGGGTGGACTTCCTCAAGCAGTTGCAGAAAGAGGGCTTGTTCGCCGCGGAGGTGAGCGATGGCGGCTAAAGCGATTGTGGATTGCGGATTGCGGATTGCGGATTGGTGGCGAGCAGCCGTCGCCCTTGCAATTTTCGCGATGAGCGCAAGTGCGCTCTGGGCCGACAGCTATGCGGACCGTGCGGCGGAAGTCAAGGCCCTTTCGGCCGAGAAGAAGGCGGAGCTCCTGCGCAAGAAAGAGCGATTCGACAAGTTGAGCGATGCGGAGAAAAACCGTCTGAGAGGTTTGCACGAGCAGCTTGCCTCATCGCCCGACGGCCCGGAGCTTCTGAAGCTGATGGGGCGCTATTGCGATTGGCTCAAGGGGCTCAATCCGCGCGAACGGGACGAAGTGTTGTCGCTGCCCGCCGACAAGCGAATCGCCCGCATCAAAGAGATCGTCAGCCGGCAGGAAGGGCAGCGATTCACCGAGTACGTCAACTTCCATTTGCCGAAGCCCGATCAGGACGCGATTTACAAGTGGCTCGACGATTTCGTCGCCAAACACGAGGAGGAGATTCTCGATCAACTGAGCGAAAACGAGCGAAAGTGGTTCCCCCGTATCGACGATGACCGGGCCCGTCGCAAGGCGCTGATCCCGAAGCTCCTGAGGCGGCGCGGCGATTCGAATATGCCGTTTCCATCGTCGGAAGAAACGGACCAGATGGTGGCGAGTCTGTCGGCCGAGACTCGCGGTCGGCTTGACGCCCCCGGGGGAACGGATCGGAGCGACCGCTTGCGCGAGCTTGTGGGCGCGGCAATCTTGAGCGTCTCGATTCCGCCGCCGTCGGAGGATGATTTACGAAAGCTCTTTGCCAGTTTGCCCGCTGCGGACAAGGGGCGGCTGGAGGAGATGGACCCCGACGAGATGGACCGTGCCTTGCGATTCATGTATCGCGCGCGGCACATTGCGGGCCGAGGTTATCGCGGCGGCGGTCCACCAGGCCGCGGTCCTGGTCCGCCACCGCCGGGGTTTGCGAACCCGAAATAGTTCACCCTGCGTTCCACGCGAGTTGATAGCCGTCCACTCGCGTCAGTTCCCGCCGGGCGGTCGGAGCCTACTCCTCCTGCTCCTCCAGGTCGTATTGCTGGAGCTTGCTGCGGAGCGTATTGCGGTTGATCCCCAGGCGCGTAGCGGCTTTGGTCTGCACTTTCCCGCACGACTCCATCACCTGCACGATGAGTTCGCGCTCGACCCGGTTGACGATCGTCTCGTGCAGGTTGGTCTGGTCGGGCGGCGCCGCAGAGAGACCTTGTTGCACCACCTCGAAGACGAGCGAATCGATATCCACGCCGCGCATCCGACCGCTCCGCCGCTCGCCGCGCCCCAGCACCGTGTCGGGCAGCAAATCGACCGTCAGCTCGTCGCCGTCCGCCATCGCCACCGCCCGCTCGACGTAGTTCTGAAGCTCGCGGACGTTGCCCGGCCAATAGTAGTCCTGCAAGGTCGGAATCGCCTCCGGCTGGATGTGGACGACGTTCTTCTCGTTTTTCTGGCTGTAGACGTTGAGGAAATGGGCCACGAGGGCCGGAATGTCATCGCGCCGCAAGCGCAGCGGCGGAATGACGATCGGCACGACGTTGAGCCGCCAGTAAAGGTCTTCGCGAAAGCGTTCGGCCTCGACCTCCGCATACAGGTCGCGGTTGCTGGCGGCGATGACGCGCACATCGACCCGATTGGTCGTCGTGTCGCCGACCCGCTCGAATTCGCGCTCTTGCAACACGCGCAGCAGTTTGACCTGGAGAAACAGCGACGTACTGTTGATCTCGTCGAGGAAGATCGTGCCGGTGTGGGCGGCTTCGAAGCGTCCGGTGCGGTTGTTGACCGCGCCGGTGAAGGCCCCGCGGACGTGGCCGAACAGTTCGCTCTCGAGCAGGCTCTCGCTGAGCGCCCCGCAGTTGACGCGGACAAACGGGCCGGTCGCTCGCTGGCTGAGGCGGTGAATGGCGGTGGCGATCATCTCCTTGCCCGTGCCCGTTTCGCCCAGAAGCAGAACGGACGCGTTGGTCTTGGCGACCTTGCGCGTCAGACGATAGACCGCCTCCATGGCAGGGCAGGTGCCAATCAGCCCGGCGATGGGTGGTCCTGTTTCGGCGGTGGGAGTCGGGCGGTAAATCGACATGGCAGCGTCC
>JAKEHX010000154.1 GCA_022614795.1 Planctomycetaceae bacterium
ATTCCAAGGGGCCGCCTCCCTGCACCGCGCCGCTGGCCACGTCGCGGATGAACTGGCCGAACAATCCGAGCACCGCGGCCGAGAGGGTCGCCATCATCGCGACGCTGCCGTTTAGGAACGTGCTGAACGTGACGCCGAATGCCGTGACCAGCAGCATTTGCAGCCAGATGCTCAGGTAGGCCTTCGCGAAGTTGAGCTCGAAGGTGCTGTCGCTGGAGCGGAGATAAACGTCCGCCTGGGCAACGCCGAAATACTGGGCCGCTTCGACACAGCGGATCTCGACCTCGACGCGGCCGTCGGACGAAACCAGGTCGCGGAACAGATCGAGCTTGCCCCCCCTGCCTGCGCCGGTTTCCGAGTTCAATTCGCGTTTAATCAGCTCCTGCTGCGACGTGTATTCCTTCGATTCAAACAGGATCGGGCCGCTGCGCTTGATCGGGGCGGCTGGATCGGGATTGCGGATCACGATTTCGCCCAGGATGCCCGATTCGATATCGCCCTTATAGCTGCGAAACACCCGCAGGTTCATCTCCAGAGGCAAGCCATCGGGATACCGCTGGGGCGTAATCCCTTCGAACGTCCAGATGGCGGCCGCTTTCGATGCTCCACCGGCAGGCCCCCCCTCGATAAAGCCGCGATACATCCATTCGTTGCCGACGTTGATCCCTTGTCCCGGCTTGCCCTCGCGGTCGAGGATGACCAGCTTGCCGAAGGTCGGCGCGCGGGCGATGAGCTGTTCGACCGGCGGACCGACGCGGACGGTCGCGCTGGCTCCATCGCCGATCAGCTCGACATCGTGCCGGTGGCCATTGACGACGTTGGTCTGCCCTTTGCCGTCGGCGTCAATGGTCACCGTGTGGCGATGAAAGTTGTCGAAACTCGTCGCGCCGCGGCGGACGGCGCCGTCGGGCGTAGTTTCCTCGACCAGGTCGGCCGCGACTACCACGTGGTCGTGCGATAGCCCTCGGCGTACGAAAATATAGCTGATCAGGCCCATCCCCAGCAGCATCGCTGTGCCAACCGCGATAAAGCCGAGCGAGCGCCCCAGGACAATTTCGCCTGCGCGGATCGGCTTGGTGACGACCGTGTAAATCGTGCGATTCTTGATGTCGTTGGGAATACTGAAGGTGCTGAGGATCAAGGCCATGAGCAGCGCCAGGTAGTTCGTTGCTCCGAGGACGAAGCTCACGTACACGCGGGCCGGATTGCTGTTCTTCACGTCCAAAAACAGGCCCGCGAAGAGCAGCAGCACGATAAACACCCCAAAGCCGAAAAGCACGCGATTGCGAATGGCCTCTTGCACGGCCAGGCGGGCGACGGCCAGGGTGCGGAGGAACGAGAACCGCGGCAGATCGTCGGTGACGGCCGAAAACAGGGCCCGGTACACGTAGTAGAATGCTTCGCTCGGCCCGTAGCGGAACGACGCGATGATAAAGCACAAAAACGGCACGACCAGGAGGATCAGGAAGCAGATGGCGATCGTGCCCCACAGAAATCCCCAGGTCTCGGGCTGAAAGAAGGTCTGCTTGACGGTGTCGCCCACCAACCAGGTCCAGAAGTTCGGAATGCCGCGTTCGAGAGTCATGCGAGGGCTGTCTGTCGGTCAGAAAGATGGATTAAGTGAGCTGCGGGAGCGGGCTTGATGAACTGTGCCCAGCCTATATTGTGCCCAGCCTATATTGTGCCCAGCCTATTTGTGCCCAGCCCGGCGGCCCGGACGGGCTTCGCTGTCGCGAACGATATTGAGGAACAGCTCTTCCAGCGAGAGCGTCGGATGATCGACGGCGACGACTTCGCCCCCATGCCGCGCGATGACGGCCCGGATCTCTTCTTCGCAAGCTTTGCTCAGCCCTTTGGCCTTGAACTGGGTGACATCTTGCACGGTGAGCAGTTCTTCGACGCGGCCGAGCTCTTTCAGCTCGCCCTGGTGGAGAATCGCGATGCGGTCGCAAACGTCTTCGACGTCGCCCAGCTGATGGCTGCTCATGACGATCGTTTTGCCCTGGGCGCGCAGCCTCAGGATCATGTCCTTCATTTCGCGGATGCCGATCGGGTCCAGGCCGGAGGTGGGCTCGTCGAGAAGGATCAGCTCGGGATCGTTGATCAGGGCCTGGGCCAGGCCGATGCGGCGGGTCATGCCCTTGGAATATTCGCGGAGCTGGCGGCGGCGGGCCCAATTGAGGCCGACCATTTCAATCAGCTCGTTGGCCCGCTCCCGGCGTGTGGCGGCCGACATGTCGAACAGCCGGCCGTAGAAATCGAGCGTTTCCTCGGCGTTCAGGAACTTATAGAGGTACGACTCTTCCGGGAGATAGCCGATCCGCTCGTTCTTGCTGACCTCGGTGGCCTCTTTGCCGAAGACCAGGGCCTGGCCGTTGGTCGGAAAAAGCAAGCCGAGCAGGAGCTTGATCGTGGTCGATTTGCCCGAGCCGTTGGGACCCAGAAGGCCGAAGATCTCGCCGCGGCGGACTTCGAGGTCGAGGGCGTTGAGGGCCCGCACTTTCTGGCGGCCCCAGAAGTCGCGGTAGATTTTTGTCAGGCTGCGGGTCTCAATCACGACATCCGTCGATGCTTTGACGGATGTGGGTGATGCCGGCTCGGCAAATGTGGTGGCCATGCGTAACGGACGAGATGAGGGAACGAGGATTTATGAACTGAAAAAATGCAACCCGATGCAGTAGCCGGTGCGACCAGCGATAAGGTACGGCTGGATAAGCCTTTGCGCAGCCCGCCGCCAGCAAGCACTGCGCAGCATTTACGAGCTACTACTCCCAGCGCCGGCGACTGTCACTACGCCGGTGTCCGGGGGGAGGTTCAAGCTGGGTTGTAATTTCTCCAAGTCCGGCTGGCAGGATGGAAAACCGACAATCCAGCCGAATTCACCACTATAAGGGCCGTTGGCGGACCATGCAAGGATCGCCGTAAGTGGTTGCAGCGGAAGGAGCTACGGCGAGGCGCTGGCAACATCGAGCCGGGCCGCAAGCGATGGACAGCTCCTGACAAGCCTTGTCGTACCCGGGAAAGAGTTACAACGCACGGGCCTGTGCCAGAGCCGTGGAGTTGTCGGCTTTTGAATCCGCAGGCAATGCTGCAACCGACTGGCCGACAATGACTTACGCACTCGTCACGCCGTTGACAGGCATCCTAGAACGACACTTTGGCACGGTGGTTGCTTTAAGGTCTGTCAGCGACGGACGGCTGAGAGGCAGCCGTCAGGATGGAACCGCGATCCCACGTCAGCAAGGAGGTATGCCTATTTGCAGACAACCGTCCGCCCAACGAGGCGAGACGGACCATCTTGGCCGCGATTGGGTAGAGTTGCGGCCTGGATTCCCGCCCAATTTCCTTCCCGCCTGGATGGGGCCGCACGGATTTCCCGCTTCCGCGCGGCCCTCTCTTTTTCTTGGGGTCGCCATCGCCATTTTCGCTGGCGTACCAAGCTCGCAGCGCTCCGGGCGGGTGTTGGCTTTCGCTGAGAGGCCGGCGTTCCGCGGTCTGATGACTCAAGAACCTTCACGATTTGCCCGATGCGGTAGAGGGACCTGGGTTAGTATGTGTGGTGAGGAGGGAGACCTCATGAGGCGACGACGGTTCGCAGACGGCTGCTTGGCCGTACTGGCTGTGGGTTTGGTGGCGTGTCAGGCGGTGGCCGCCGAACAGCCAGCAACGCCGGTCCAGACGCACGAGCGGCTGCTGGGATTGATCAACAAATCTCGCTCCTCCGGCCCTGCCAGTCTCACCTCCGACGAGATGGTGGAGTTGTATTCCGCCGAGCAATCCCTTGATCCCAGCGGCATCGGCTATTTCGACGAGCTGATGTGGTGGTGGGCAGCCCAGAGCGGACTTGACGAAGTGGCCGCCGCTAGCAAGTTGACGACCTCATTTGAGCAGAAACTGGGTGCGGCGCCGGCAGGCTTTCGAGAGCGGTTAGTCCTCGCCTTGAATGGTCTGCCGGCCACTGGCCGTACTGTCTATTTGCCGCCGGCCTATGTAGTTTCCGGTCCGGCCTACCGCGTGCGGCCTGTCCTGGTTCCGGGAAAATCCAGGTTTGGAATCACGGAAAAGGACGGCATCAGCCGGCGCAGCATTTTCCAACCAGTACCTTAGCGGGTCGAAACCGGGTTGCCCTTAATGGTTGCAATGATTGGATGAAGTCTGCTGATCCGGCGGACCGATGCTCGCCAATAGCGTCCCTGTTCCCATTGTCTGAAGGGCTTGGGCGGGGGAGCTGGCTGCGCGCTGGGGGGCGCCAATGGGTCATTCAATGGGGAGGGGCCTGCGGCCTCCGCCGACAAGCGCCTGGATGTCGCCCTGCCTGCTTGTCGCGCTAAGCATGGCGGCCATCGTCGCTCCGGTACGGGCCGATGAACTGGGTGCGCAAGCGGCACAGCCGCCCGCTCAGCCGTCGTTGGCCCAAAGCCTGATTGACTCGCATAGCGACATCGCGTGGCGGACGCTCAGCCGGGGGAACCTGGAGCGTGCCGAGGCGATGTTTCGGGACATCTTGCAGCGCGATCCAGATCGGCCCCGTGAGATCGCGGGCCTCTCCGCGGCGCTGGCACGGCAAGGCAAGTTTGAAGATGCCATCGGCGTGCTGGACGCAGGCGTCGCGAGATTTCCAAATAGCGCGCTGCTCGCGTCGGCGCTGGGCCAGGCCTATCTTCAGTCCCAGGACAATCAGGCGGCCATGCATTGGCTCGAGCGGGCCTACGACCTGGACCCGGCGGCGCCTGACGTGCCGTATTTCCTGGGTTCGTCCTACCTGCGATGCGAGTTGCCGCTATCGGCTTTGGACGTGCTCTGCGGCGCCGAGACGTCGCGCCAGGAGATGGCCTGGTCGCAAGACCTGGCCATCGGGACCGCCTTCAGCCAGTTGGGCCTGGAATGCCAGGCGAGCGGGTATTTCATGGGCGTTTATGAGGAGGCGCGGGACACGCCGCTGGCCGAGCGCGCCATGCAGCTTCAGGACCAAATGGACGATGCGCTCCTCGGGCGGCCGTATTGGCGCGGCTCCCTGAAGGTGACGGAGCGCTACGACGACAATCCGGGCATCGTCCCGGTTGCGGATGCGATGAGTGTTCCACTCTCCAGCCAGCCCTCGGCGGGCAATCTGTACGCACTTGACCTGGCGCACGATCTGGTCCGCGAGTACAACTACGACCTCACCGCGGGTTACTCGTTCCTGCACACCAATAACTACGTGGCACACCAGTTCGACCTGGTCGATAACGGCCTGTACCTGGCCTCGGTGCGGCGCGGCTATTGGCGGGGGCGGCCGACGCAGACGGGCGTCCGTCTGGACTACGACCACATGTTCCTGGGTAGTGAAGATTTCCTCCAGCGGCTGATTGTCACCCCGTCGCTGACGCTGATCGAGTCGGATTGGGATGCGACCGTCCTCATGGTGCGCTATACGCTGTTCGATTTTCTCGGGCAGGGAGCGTTGAACGGAACGCCCTTCGACCTGGACGGCGATACGCTCCTCTTGGGCATCGACCAGCGGCGCCAGCTTGCCGGCCGCAATATGACCCTGATCGCGGGCTACCACTTCGACCAGCATTTCTCGGAGGGTTCCAACTACGACTACAGCGGCCACATGCTGCGGACTGGCGCCGAGTGGGAAACGCCGCTCCACGGCCTGCGGATCAACCTGCTGGGTGAGATCTACTTCCGCTCGTACGAAAACCCCAACAGCATCTTTGGCATCTTCCGGGACGACGAGGAATATCAGGCCCTGGTGCAGATCGTGTATCCGCTCGGCGACCGGTGGCGCTTGTCGGTCGAATGGGTTTTCGACCGCAACGACTCGAACCTGGTCACCAACGATTTCCGCCACAACGTGATCGACGCCGGCATCGAATACAATTGGCTGGGCGGCTGCGATGCAGACTAGCCGCTTCCAGCCGCGGCACGATCGGGAACTATTTGCTGAGCTTGAGCCCCGTCATAGCGCGGGCCCCACCGGCCAGGCCGCCGGTCGTGCGGAGTGCCATCGTGGCGCCGCCGACTTGCTTCGAGCGAATCGAGCTGCCCAGATTCAGGTGGCTCATGCCGGTGAGTCCGCCGGCCGGCGCGGTCCTGAGTCCCTTCATGGAACCACCGGAGCCGGCGCCCATCAGGGGGCCCATCAGGGTGAACGAGTTCTTCCGCCACGCGGGATTCACTAGCTCGGGCGGACCGGGCATTGCGTCGTCCCAGAGGCCGCCATCCGAGGGCTTGGAGTCGCCGCCATCGCCGCCGCCGCCCTTTTTCTTACCGTGCTTGAGGCCATCTTTGATTTGCCCCCCCAGCGAGCCGCCGTTGCCGTCGAAGCCGGGCCCGAGGGGATAGCCGGCCCCCGCCCAAAACTCTTCGAATTCCTTTTGCGGCGAGGCGAACTCGATGCTGCTCGGGCTTTGTCCGCCCGGGGAGTCGCCGGAAGGGTTGTGCAAGGGGCCGATCCCTTTTCCTTTGGAGGTAAGCAGCGTGCCCAGCGGCGTCTGCTCCACGGCTGGGCCGCTCAATCCGCCGCCCCCTTTCTGCTTGAGCAGCGCCAGGCGGGAGCCAAAGTCGCCCGGCGCCTCGTCCGGGCCATCCGGACTGGGATTGATGAAGCCGACCTCCAGCGTATTACCATCTGAGTCGAAGTGCTCCCAGTAAAACTGGTCGAAGTCCGCGTCGTAATACACATTCAGAAAAGTACCGTCATCGAAGCTTGCTTGATAGATGGGCGTCTCCGCCATCGCGTGCTGCGGCGCGGCCGCCAACGTTAAAGCAAGCATCGCGCCGCAGGCCACTTGCGCAACCATTCGCCGGCTTGTCACCAAGGCGAAGCACCACATCAGGTTCTGGAATGTGCTAGTTAACATGGCGAGTCTCCTCGTCGGCAGGGAGTGATCTTTAGGCCGCGCGACGGCCGAACGTCGCTGCATTGCTCGCACTGGCCGCACCCGCAATCGGCCTTTCCCTGCCGAGCGCACGAATCCGAAGTTTGTGACATCACTCGTCGAGGCGCTCTTACCGGCTCAACTTCAGGCCGGTTACAGGACGTGCGGCGCTGCCGATGTTGAGGCCGCCGCTAGACCGGAGGGCCGACGCACCGTGCATCGTTGTGGCAGAGCGGCCAACCCACTTGGTCTGGCTAAATCCGCCGGAGCCGAAGGTCATTTTCGCGCTTAGGCCCTGGGAGGCTCCGCGAGGACTGACGGCCATCGTGGGCGGCACAAGTATGAAGCTCTTTTGAATGGGCACCGGATTCACCAGCTCCGGGTTGGCGGGATATTGGCCGTCATAGAAGCCATGGTCTTCCTTGTGGCCATCGTCGCCACCGCCGTTATTGTTATTGCCGTTGCCGTGGTTCGTTTTAATCTGCTCCGAGAGCGGGCCGCCGTTGGGATCGATGGAGCCCCCGCCTGCGCCGCCCCCTTCCCAGCCGGCATCGCGAAACACGTCGGCCGGATTCCAATGGGAAACGATCGTCCCGCCTTGACGGATCAGAATGTCGCCCAGCGGCGTCTTGAACGCGTTGGGTCGGAATTCGAATTGCCCCCCCTTCTGCTTGGCAAGCTGGAGCAAGCCGTCCCGATCGCTGGGCCCCTCGGTGCCGGTGCCGTACACCGGGTCGGCCGGATTATCGACATCTTCGATCGGATACCAGACGTAGAACTCGTCCGACTCATACTTGACAACATACCACCAGGTGTGGCTGCCGTCGTCCTCTTCATACTCGACGACAGCGTGCGTCTTCTCGCCATCGTTCATCTGCCACCAGACGGTTGTGTCCGCCGCAACATCGCCGATCGGAAACGCGAGCAGCACAACAGCCGCCAAGGCGCATAGAGCGGATGACCGAAACGCGAGGTGGCTCGCCCGGCGGCGTGACGAAATCGTGATTGTGTGGTCCCTAAACATGCCTCTCTCCCTTCAACTGCCGGTGGCCCGCGAAAATCTGCCGGCGCACCTGCACTGTGTAGCGCAGCGACGGGTCCAATGTTACTGGGGATTCGCTGGTCAACATGGCGAGTCTTCTCGTCGGCAGGTAGTTGTTACGGCGCGCAACGGCCGAACGTCACAGCGCCACCCTCGTTCGCGGCACCCGCCAACGACCTTTCCCTGCCAGGCGCACGAAATCGGCGGTTGTGACACGACGCACAAGCGAATCGCGACGCGATTCGCCCGCAGCGCAAGCTTGCGCCTTTAGCGGCTCAACTCCAGGCCGGCTCGGACCGAGTAGCCCGCAAGGTCCCTCTGTGTGTGGCCAAAAATGCTTGCCAGACACGGCCCTCTCTTTTTCTTGCCGCTGCCGGTACATTCAAGTCTCTGGCCCCTCTCCTGAATGCGGCGTCCATGAGCCGGCTACTGATCAGCGATTATCCGTCGGCAC
Source organism: Planctomycetaceae bacterium (assembly GCA_022614795.1). GTDB lineage: Bacteria > Planctomycetota > Planctomycetia > Pirellulales > Pirellulaceae > CAYLLN01. Next base: position 8,363 of record JAKEHX010000154.1, read on the forward strand.
TTGAGTTCCTACTCGGCCGCATCAACTTCGAGCGGACGGTGGCGGTCCCCTATCACACGGGGGCCTTCAAGCTCGACCGGATGCGGCGACTCCTTTCCCTGGTGGGCGATCCGCACTTGGGCCTGGCGGCGGTGCATATCGCCGGCACCAAGGGGAAAGGCTCGACGGCGGCCATGATCGCCGGAGTGCTTCAGGCGGCGGGAATGCGGACAGGACTCTACACTTCGCCGCATCTGGCGGCCATCGAGGAGCGGATGGCGATCGACGGCGCGCCGTGCAGCCGCGAAGAGTTCGCCACGCTCGCGGCTGAACTGGAAGAGGCCGTGGAGAAGCTGCCCCTGTTTGGCACGGCGAAGGAAACGGGCGGGCCGACGTTCTTCGAGGTCACGACGGCAATGGCCTTTCTGCACTTCGCGCGGCGGAAGGTCGATTGCGCCGTGCTCGAGGTCGGCCTGGGGGGCCGGCTCGATTCAACCAATGTCTGCCAGCCAAAAGTCACGATCATCACCAGCATCAGCTTCGACCACACGCGGCAGCTCGGCAGCACGCTTGCCGCCATCGCGGGCGAAAAGGCGGGAATCATCAAACCGGGCGTACCGGTGATCTCCGGCGTGGTCAAGGACGAGCCGCGGGAGGTCATTCGGCGCGTGGCCCGCGAGCAAGGCGCGCCGCTCTTCGAGCGCGGGAAGGAATTTGACTTCGTCACGGGCCCGGCTGGAATCGATTGCCAGGCGCTTGACTATTGCGAACCGGACGACGAGCGCGGGCCGGGCTATGCGGTCCGCGGAGTTCGGCTCGGCATGTTTGGCGCGCACCAGGCGGCCAATGCGGCCGTTGCGATCTGCGCCGTGCGGCGGCTGGTCGAGCAAGGCTGGGCGATCGACGAGGCGGCACTGCGCAGCGGGCTGGCATCCGCCAAGGTGCCCGCGCGGATCGAGCTGATCAGCGACCGGCCGGTCGTCATTCTCGATGTGGCCCACAACGTGGCCTCGATCGAGGCCCTGCTCGGCGTGCTGGCCGATCGATTCCGCCCCCGCCGCCGCATCCTGATTTTCGCCAGCAGCAAGGACAAGGACACGGCCGGCATGTTGCGGCTGCTTTTGCCGCGGTTTGACGAGGTGGTATTGACGCGGTACATCGAGAACCCACGAGCGGTGGAGATTGATCAGCTTCAGCAATTGGCTGAAAAAGCACTGGGTGCTGACAGCAGCAACGGCGACGCGCAACCCGCGATTCACGCCGCCGCCACACCCGGCGAAGCTTGGCGTATCGCCCGAGGGCTGGCGGGTTCCGACGATCTGATTTGCATTTCCGGCTCTTTCTTTTTGGCAGCCGAGTTGCGGCCCGTAGTGCAGCTAGCCACACTGGGAAGCGCCAGGTAGGACGGATTTGCATCCGTTGTGTCGTAGGACGGATTTTCAATCCGTCCAGACGGATTGAAAAATCCGTCCTACGGGACGCGGGAGCCGCACCATGAACATCCCTCGCCGACGTTTTGCAATCGCCGCCGTGCTGCTGGCCCTCAGCGCGGATCTGGCGGCTGCGCAGGATCCCCTGCGGACCGTGACCGAGGACGATCTGAAAACGGTCAAGGCCCGCGTAGAGACCTTCTTTCAGTCGCTGACCAATCCGGACCTTGGTCCCGAGCGGGCGTTTCCGGAGCTTATCGGCAACAGTCCTTTGAAGGAGCGGACCGACGAGATCAAGAAGCTGACCGAGCAAGCGGCGGCGCTCGACCTGCGCTACGGCGACTACAGCGGCCACGACTTTGCCTCGTCGAAAGCCGTCGGGGCGGACCTCGTCTTCCTCAGGTATCTCTACAAGGGGGAGCGCTTTCCGGTCGTATTCTGCTTCACGTTCTACCGCGCCGGGCCGATCGGCGGCATCGAGCGCCAGTGGTCGCTCATCGGTCTGCGCTTCGACTCGCGGATCGAGGCGCTCGAGAAATAACGTTCAGGCCCCTTCGCTCACGTTCAATCCAGATTCAACTCCAGATTGGAATTGGACGAGTCGATTGTGAGCTCGTAAGTGGACTTTCCACTGCCGTATTTGTCGCAAAGCTCCCTGTAGGCCGGCTCGATGTCGGGGGGCACGGGCGTCTTGCTCCCCATGGCCGCCAGGGGGTCGTCGCAATAGACCTTGACCTTGCCGCGAAAGACCCCCGGGGTTGACCCGATGAACATCTCGAATTTCCCGCTCGCATCGGTCACTGCCATGCTCGTGGATTTGGTCGTCAAGTCATCGGGCTCAAATCGCAGATAGACTCCCGGGATCGGTTTTCCCTTGTAGTTGAGCGTGCCGCGAACCGTGCAGAGATTGGGATCAGATCCGCTGCAACCGATAGCAGCCACAAGCAGCGGCGCCAGGAGCCAGTGGAACATTGCTTGCGGTTTCACGATGCAAACTCCCAGCCGGCGTTTTGACGCGGAAGCTATACAGGGCCGGTTCGATCACGGCAAGGTGACGACTTCCTGCCCATTGCGGGTGAAAGTTCCGTGCCAGGTTGCCTGAGCGATCGTATTGGGCACGAACCGCACGCTGCCGTCGCATAGTGACGCTTGAATTCCGCCGGGATGGAAACTCCAAACGGTCCGCCCTACCTGTCCCCACGCATACATCAGGGCGGGAATCGGGTTGGGCGGCATGGGCCGGCCCGTTCCAACGGCCGCAATGGCCATCCCCTGTGAATGATGGTTCACCCAGACGAAAGGATTGGTTGGCAGCCACTTGAACTTCGTGCCCGAGGGACCGCGACCGAGTTCGGAGAAGGTGCTGGCCTGTTCCAGATGCATGAAAGTATTGCTCGTCCCGTCGGTGATCTCCGCCATCCGGATGCGGCTGTTCTTGTGGCCGATGCCGTCGCTCGACAGCGCGCGCTCCGGACAGCAGGCGCTAATGTTGATTCCGCCGCCGGAATTCACGGCATAGTCCTTGTAGCGGCCAGCGGCGGTCGTATTGGGACTCGAAGGGCAGTTGAAGGTCTTGGGCATTTGTTGGCAGGGTCCTACGTTTTGTGCACCGTGCGTCGTTTCGGGACCAAACGTGCTGAACCAGACATCGGACCGCTCGGCCACATAGGGGCGCTGGTCCACATTGAACTGGACGAGCAGGTTTCCCCCCTCCATGAATGGCAGGATGCCGACCGGCCAGCCCCACATGCCGTCATAGAACCCGCCGTTGTTTTCGGCCACACCGCTCCTGTTGTTGGCCCCCACTGACCAGGCATTGGCGGCCAGATTGCCCGCGGGAAATTGCAGATACGTGTCGTGATAGTTGTGATAGGCAATCGCCAGTTGCTTCAGATTGTTTCCGCACTGGCTGCGGCGCGCGGCCTCGCGGGCCGCCTGCACCGCAGGCAAGAGCAGCGCCACCAGGACCCCAATGATGGCAATGACGACGAGTAATTCAACGAGTGTGAACCCCCGCCGCGAACGACGAGAATCGAACATAGACCGATCCTCCGGCACCGATGAAAAGAAGGAAAAGATGCGCTCATCCTGCTGGTGCGAAGCGCGGAGCGAGCGCGGGAATTGTACTGCCAGCAAAGTGCCACAAGCAAGCGAATTCGCCGCGCAGTGAACTTTTGCGCTCCTGCTCGGTCCGGACGCCGGTCATGGACGACCGAGCTAAGTGGTCAGCGGTTGAACAAGAACGCCGGGCTGTTGATCAGAGCCCAGGCGAGGTCTTGCACGCCGATCTGGCGGGCGTTCTTGGCGGCGTCGGCGGCCTTGCCAACTTCGGCCGTCAGGCGCGCGAGTTCGCCGTCGAGCGAGCGATAGTGCGCGGCCAGGGCCGCTGCCTGCTCGGGAGTGCGCTTGTCGGCGGGCACGGCGAGCGCGGCGGCGATTGCTTCAGGGAGCTTGCTCTCCATCACCGGGCGCTTGGCATCGGTCACGCTGATGCGGAACTTGCCCAACAGGTGCATGCCGTCGGGGAATTGCTGCGAAATGGTCAGCGTCAGCACGGAGCCGCCGTCGTGAGCGACGTCGGTCTTGGTCTCGAAGATCGCCGTGTGCGTCTTGCCGAACTGGGGCGATACGGCCCACCCGGTATCTTCACTGCCGTCGATCGCGGCCGAAACGTGCCAGCCATCCTGGCTGAAATCGGCGGACGCGTTCGCGAGGCCAATCGCTTCGGCCTTGGCCGGATCGGCCTTGGGAGCGGCCGAGAGTTTCAGCTCGCTGACGACGAAATTGCCGTTTTGTGCCCGGCCGGGTCCGCCGGCGGCGAGCGCCGGATCGGCGATGGCTTCCAGGCGAATAGCGGTAATTCCCTTGAGATCGGTCGGCGCGACGAAGGAGTAAACGTCCTTGCCCGTCGTGCCCGTGGCCACGACAGACTTGTCGTCTTGCCTGGCGAGCGTTGCACCAACCGCCGACTTAAGCTCGCTCGGATCGAGCGGCGTCCAGACGAGCGGCTTGCCGATCGAGGCTTCCCAGGCGGCTAATTTGGCGGGAATGGTCTTCTCATATTCGGCCAGGGCAGCGGCGGCTTTGGCCTGCTCGGCGGCGGCGGCCTGGAGGGCATCGACGCCAAGCGTCAGCTCCTTCTCGGTCGGCTTGCGGGCCAAAAAGCGGATGAAGACCTCTTCGATGAGCTTCTTATCGTCGGGCTCGCTGGTGGCAAGCTTGTTCAGATCGCTGCCGCCGTCGGCCAGGGCGTTGGCGACGGTAGGGCCGTTGACGAGCTTCATGATCGGACCGAGGACCATGCCGCTGGACCGCTCGCATTCGCAGGCCGATTCGCGCACCGGCTTGCCGAAATCTTCGAGAAACGCGTCGGAAATGCCCGCGTCAGGCAGCTCCGCGGCCCGGAAACCGGCGGGCACACCTGGCAATCGCTGTGTCGCGCCGGCGGCCATGTGAATCGCGTCGTAGAGCACTTCCGCCGGCAGCCGGCGGGGAATCGCGTGCGAATAGTTGATCGTGTCGTCCTCATTCCATTGGTTGGTGGCGACCGAAGCCTGGTACGTCCGCGATTTGCAGATCGTCCGCAAGATGTGCTGCGCGTCGAAGCCGCTGGCGACGAAATCCTTGGTCAAGGCGTCGAGCAGCTCGGGGTTGGTGGCCGGGTTGCCGGCGCGGATGTCGTCGATCGGCTCGATAATGCCGGGGCCAAAGAGATAGCCCCAGAGGCGATTGACGTAGCTCTTGGCAAAATATTGGTTGTCCTTCGATGTGATCCAGCGGGCGAGCTGCTCGCGGCGGGCCGCTTCGGCGGGGGCCTGGTCGCCGTGGGCATACGGGAATAACGGCGGCACGACCTGGCCGGTGCGGTCGTGCTTCACGTCGCCGCTGCCCGTGTCGTAGATCGCCTCGACCAGCGGTACGGCACCTTCGACGGCCGAGCCGCCGATATTCTGCCCGGCAAACTCCGGCAGCGGCTTGCGGCCGACCTGGGCGAAATACTGGGATAGCTGGTAATACTGGTCCTGGGTCCAGCGCTCGAACGGGTGATCGTGGCACTTGTTGCAGTTGAACCGCACGGCGAGGAAGAGGTGCGTTGTGTTTTCCATGGCGGCGGTCGGGTCGCGCAGCACTTTCCAATAGGCCGCCGGCGGATTGTCGAGATTCGACCCGCGGGCCGTCAGCACCTCGTACGCCATCTTGTCATACGGCTTATTGGTGGCGATCGATTCCTTGATCCAGTTCCGCAAAGCAATCGAGCCTTCCTCGCCCAGGAACTTGCGGTTGACCTGCAAGAGATCGGCCCACTTGTTCGTCCAGTGCTCGACATACTCGCGGCTGCCGACAAGCTGATCGACAAGGGCGTCGCGCTTGGCTCGGCTTTCGCCCGGCAAGGCAAGGAAGGCCTTGGTTTGTTCGCTGGTGGGCGGCAGGCCGGTCAGATCGATATAAACGCGGCGAACGAAATCCTCGTCGGTGCACAGGTCGCTCGGCAGAATCTTGACCTGCTGAAGCTTCTTGTCCACAAGCTGATCGATGTAATTGAGCTGCGGCTTCTGCTCCCAGGCAAAGCCGGTGCGGTCGCCCATGACGACGATGGTGGTCGCGGCATACGCTCCTTCATAACGGACGAGGACCGGGGCCTCACCGCGGCGGAGTGTGGTCAGCACGCCGCTCGTGTTGGCTTCGATGATCTCGATGTTGCCGCTTTCGATGAAGGCCTCGCGGGTCACGTCGCGCACCAGGCCATCAGCGTAGGTCGCCATCACGGTGACTTGCTGCTTCATGCCGGGACGGGGAACCGTCGGATTGACCGGCAGCACCTCGATCTTACTGACGCGCGGGGCCGCCAGGTCGAGCTTCACCCCCTGGCTGATCCAATCGCGGACGAGGGTGTAATACGGATGATCGACGGTCGTGCGGACGCCGCCGACATGCGGAATCGAGCCGGTCGCCTTGAGCAACATCAGGCTCTGGTCGGGTGCCGAGCGGTTGAAGCGGCGGCCGCCGATGTCGTCGGTGAAGGCGCGATGGTCATAGAGCGCGTCGTAGCCGCGGAGCGAAAGTTTGAAGCCCGCCTTGCCTTCCTTCGCGCCGTGGCAGGTGCCCGCGTTGCAGCCCATGCGGGAAAGGGCCGGCTGCACGTCGCGGACATAGCTGACGGTGTGCGGAGCGGTGAAACCGCTGACGGTCACCGGCACGGCTACCGTGTGGCCGGCGAAGGTGAAGGTGACCTGGTCGCTGCCGTCGGCCTTCGCGCGTACGAGGCCATCGTTGGACACCGTAACCGCGCCGCCGCTTTGCGACGGCTTGGCGATCCGCGTCAGATCGACGATTTCGCCCGTGTCTAGCTTGCCGGTGACGAGCACCTGGCGATAGTCGAACTTATGCTTCAGCTCGACCGCTTGCGGGTGAGCGGCGATGGACACGACGTTCAGTCCATCGGGCAGTTTTTCAGCTGGGGCGTCATCGCCGCGGGCAGAGAGGACCAGGGCCGACAGGGCCAGGGCGGAGATCCAGCAGAGTATGCAGAGCGGGCGGTTGACGTTCATCCGATGTTCCACCTTCATTAGCCGGGACCAAACCTGGTCCCGGTTGTGAGCAATTCGATCTTCCACTGCAAGGCTTCCGGGACCAGGTTTGGTCCCGGCTATTTGGCTTTAGTTCGCGGCCACTGCGGCACGAGTCACCTCGATCGGAGTAAAACGCTTAATCAGCTTGCCGTCGGCGGCGGAGAGCAGGCGCACGTCGCCGTCGAAGCCGCCTGCCACGACCGTGTTGCCGTCGGGGCTGAAATCGACCGTGTACATGCCCCCTTCGGGCACATCGACCTGCCACAGCACCGCGCCGTCGTCGGCTTTATACACGCGAATCTGGCCGACCCCGTCGCTGCTCGACCCGGCGGCGATCTTCGTGCCGTCGGCGCTGAACGCGACGCCGTAAACGCGCCCCGGCATTGCGCCGAACTCGCGAATCAGGTTCGCGTTGTCGCCGATCTGCCGGGCCTGGGTGCGGACCATCTTGAAAACCTTGGGCGCCCCGTCCGAGCCGCCGCAGAGCAGCTCGTCCTTCGTCGGATGCCGGTCGATCGAGATCAGGCCCCCCTTGAGCGCCCCGGGTGTGATGCTGGTGATGTTGTCGATGAACCGCTGCGTGGCCACTTCGACGAGCTTCATCGACATGTCGCGGCTGACGCTGATGACGTGGTCGGAGTTGACGGAGAAGGTCGTGCCCAAGACCCAGTCGTTGTGGGCCCCGCTGAACAGCACTTGCTTGCCCGTTTCGACGTCGAACGCCCGCGTGGTGTTGTCGGGACAGCCGATGGCGACCATTTTGCCGCTGGGCGACCAGCTCGCTCCGTAGCACGTGTCGTAGCCAATCATCAGCGACAGCTTCATCTCGCGCTTCTCGACGTCCCAGATTTGCAACTCGCCGAAGCGCCCGGGCGAACCGCCGGAGACCGCGAGGAGCTTGCCGTCGGGCGAGAAGCGGGCCGATTCGATCCGCTCCGACTGGCCGACGAGCCGGCCCGCCAGGCCGCTGCCGTCGGCTTTGTGCAGCAGCACTTCGTGGTAGCCGCTGACCGCGATCATGTCGCCTTTCGGCGAATACTCGACCGACTTGATCACCGGCGGGGCCATGTAGATCGGCGGATGCTCGGCGTCGTACTGCGGGCGGTTCGAGGCGGGCGTGTCGTCTTTGGCGCCTTGCTCGATCCACTTCGTGATTGTCGCGATTTCGACGGCGGCAAGCGGCTGCGCGTCCTTGGGCATGTCGGCCTTGCCATCGACCGGCGTGATCTGCTCGATCAGGTAGCTCTTCTTCGGATCGCCCGGCACGATGGCCGTCGAGCCGCTTTCTCCGCCCTTAAGCAGCGTCGCGAATTCCGTCATGACGTATTCGCCCCCCTTCTTGGCTGGCTGGTGGCAGCCGGTGCAGTTCTTGGCCCGCAGAATCGGAAGAACGTGGCGAAAATAGCTGACTTCGTCGGGCGGAGCGGCTGCCGGTTCGGCCGCACAGAGCGGCCAAGCGGCCACGAACGTCAAGGCAAGAGTGATGCAGGCCACGAGCCAAGGCTGTTTCATGGCGACCTCAAACGGCAGGGTCCGCCGGGAGAGGCGGAGGCAGGGGCAAGGGCGGGGACGGCAGGTCGGAGCCACTGGCAGCGACGCCGTAACTCTAAAGGTAGCAAGGGACTGCGCGGAAAACAACCGGTTTCCATGTACGACAAGCGTCTCGCTTGTCGCGCCCGTGAAAGTCCTGCCAGGCGGACAAGCGAGACGCTTGTCCTACGGGCGCAAAGGAAGGGCCCGCTGGCAGCAATACCAGCGGGCCCTGGCGGTTTCCGCTAATAGAAGCGGCTTTTGGTAGATGTTGGCCTTAGGGCGTCGGAACATTCGGCAGTGGCGGCGGCAACGCTGAGTTCGTTCGTGGCGCCTCCGCCGGAGTTCGTGGTGCCTCAGTCGGAGTTGTCACGCCGCCGCGAGTAGTCCCTTCCACATTGCTGCGAATGGTCCCACCGCGGTTCAGATCCACATTGGCATCGCCCGTCACCGTACCGCCGACGTTGGCGCCTGGAGTGCGGACATTGGCATCCGCCTCGATCCGGGTGGCGGGTGCAACCTGTCCGTCTACGCGCGTTTCTACGCGGCCGACAGTAGTGCGCTCTATGGGGATCCAGCGGCCGTTGGCATCAAATCTCCCGTACGTGTAAGTGTACCCGTCGCGAACCATCACACGATTGCCATTGGCATCGATGTAGGTGTTCGCAGTAACGACGTTGTCACGGCCGAGCATCCTGCGAAACAGACGACGAATAGGCCCCTGGGCCTCAGCTTCACTCGTCATAAACGCTGAACCGGCAATGACCGCGACAAAAATCAATGCTCTCATCCACATCCGTTGCATAACTACCTCCTGCGGGCCGTCGCGGGCCCGCGTCCACGTGACAAACTGTCCCTCGCCCTCGAAACGCTATTGAGGGCGACCACTGCGCGAGATCGTCGCAATCAGCGTGCCAGGGAATGACGCCCAAAGAGTGCTATCAGTGTACAGATGATTAGATTTGTTGCAGAGCACGTAGCTGAAGGCGCCAACGTCAGAAGGGCGCAGTACGGAGAGGCCCACTGGCGGCCGTGCCAATGGGCCCCAAGCAGCTTCCCGCAAGAAGCGGCGATCCTGGAATGCCAGCCTCGAATTCTCGCCCTAGGTTTCCGGCGGCGGTGGCGGCGCGGCCGGAGTCGGAGCGCGGGGAGTCGGTGCGGCCGGAACCGTCGGGGCCGGCAGAGGCGAGTCCTGGCGCGGCGTAATCGTATTGCCGCGCAGGCTTGGCGCCGTATCAGCACCGCCCCGAATCGTCCCCTCGACAGCAGGCGCGGTTCGATCGGACGGCGAAATTTGTCCGTTCAACCGAGCGTCAACGCCAGGTGCCGGTGCGATCAGTCGGCCGCTTGCGTCGTATGTCGCGCCGCCAATGACGCCCGTCGCCGGGGTCTGGTAGCGGACGCCCGGCGCGACGCCCCTGTAGCCGCTTCTGTAGGTGCCGCCGTAAGTGCCACCGTAGGTGTAGGCGTACTTCCCTCCCGCGTACCCGTACGCGTACCCGTTGTAGTAGCCGCCAGAACTGCCGCAGCCGCCTCGACGACGGTGTCCTGCCTGGGTGTCGTCGACCACGACGACGGTAACTGCCGCGACCGCGGCGCAAATCAAAGCCCGAATCAACATTCGTTGCATGGTCAACCTCCTGCGAGCCTTGCAGCCCGCACCAGTGCACAAGATGCCTACCGCCCTCGAAGCAGTCCACGAAAGGACTGTTCATGGGCGAACGGGAACCCAGACTTGGCAAACGACGTGCCAGGGGAGGCTGAGCGAAAAGTGACGGGGCGTGAATAAATGGTCACGCTCGCGCATCAACTACCAGGACACTGTGTGCCGTTCTGTTAGCGGACCACGCATCGACTGTGCATGTTTGCATAACTTGCATAAAGAAAATGTGCCAATTATTGACGCAACACTCTGCCAGTTATGGACTTGCGATCTGAATCGTGCGTTGGAAAAAGACTCGGCCAAATATGCATGGCCGGTTGCGCCTATGACGCGGCCACCTGAAAGAGTCGTTTTATTTGACAGTCGTTTGCCCCCTTCGTTAAACTCCCTTCGCGAGATGCTGTCAGTTGAATTCCATAGTGCCCTTCGTTTCCCAAGCAAGGGCGTGCGGTCGTGGAGCGCTAAGAGCGGCTTTAGGTCGAGCTCGAAAACCTACCGGCTATATGAGGATTCTGTAGATGCCGTGGAACATTTTGACGCGGACAATTCTGCTGGCGACCGGACTGGTTGGCGTGCTGGCATGCCTTGTGACAGGCAGGCTCGTCGCACAGGACGCGGGGATCGACCCGAGCCGGTTGCCGGGCATCGTCGTTGACGATTCGCAGGCGGTGACTGAAGGGACGTGGACCAAGTCGCGCCATACGCGGCCATTCGTCGGCGATTCGTATATCTACAGCCAGGGCGGAGCCGGCCAGACGGTGAAGTTCCCCGTGGAAGTGAACGAAGCGGGCACTTATCAAGTGCTCGTGTCGTATTCGCCGGGCACCAATCGCACGACGAAGGCGGCGATCATTGTGCCGACCGAAGATGGCGACAAGACCGTCGTCCTCGATCAGCAGCCGCGGCCGGCTGGGCCCTATAGTTTTCAGCCGCTGGGCGAGTTTCCGCTCTCCTCGGGCAAGTTCGAGATTACGGTGTCCGGCGCGGGGAGCGAGAAGGGGGTCGTCATTGCCGACTCGGTGCTGCTCCTGTCGCCCGAGGGCTTCGCCCAGTTCAAGGCCGACTTTGAGAAGAACACGCCCAAGCTGGCGGCCAATTTGAAGGTCGATCCGAATAAGCCCGCCAACAAGCCCGCCAAGCCAGTCGCTAAGCCCGAAGACAAGAAGCCCGAGCCGCCGCAGGAGACGCCGCCGGCTTTTGTTCGCAAAGCGCCGGCCAAACCGGTGGCGAAGCTAACCGCGGACGAGCTCGATGCCCTGATGGAAAAGCACGTCGGCGGCATTGCCGATGTGTCGCTGGTCGCCGACGAAGATTACATCCGCCGCGTCACGCTCGACATCATCGGCCGCCAGCCAACGCTGTCCGAATGCGACGCCTTTGCCGCCGATGACGCGATGGACAAACGAGCCCGGCTCGTTGAGCGGCTCTTGGCCTCGCCCGAATTTGGCACGAACTGGGGCAATTACTACAGCGACGTGATCAGCTACCGCACGCCCGAGCCCGAGCTGACCTTCCTCAACTACACGCCGTTCAAAAAGTGGCTGGCCGACGAGTTTCGTGCCAATCGCGGCTGGGACGAGATCAGCTACCAGGTGATTACGGCGGTGGGCAAAGTGGGCGACAACCCGGCGGCCACGTATGTCGGCTTCCACCAGGGGGACCGCTCGCGGCTGGCGTCCGAGACGACCCGCGTTTTCCTCTCGACACAGATTCAATGTGCCGAGTGCCACGACCACAAGTTCGTCGAGATGCCGCAGGAGACGTTCCATCACGTCGCGGCCTTCTTCGTCCGCGTGCAGGCCAAGCTGCCCTGGAACGATTCGAGCCAGATCGTCGTCTCCAGCAAACCCGCCGGCGAGCACAAGATGGACGGCCGCAAGGAAGAGATGAAGCCGATCGCCTTCTCCGAGCGGGAGGTCGATCTGGGCCGGAGCGACGTTTCCCGCCGCGTCGAGCTGGCCGACTGGATCGTCGGTCCCGACAATCCGTGGTTCGCCAAGGCCTTCGTCAATCGCGTCTGGGCCCGCACGATGGGCCGCGGCTTCTGCGAGCCGGTCGATGAAATCGGTGAGCTGGGTGACCGCGTGCTCCCCGAAGTACACACCGCCCTGGCCGAGCACTTCGTGGCGAGCCAGTTCGACGTGAAGGACCTGTTTCGCGTTGTCGCGACCAGCAGGGCGTACCAGCGGCAGCTGCGCGACCCGCAGGATGACACTGAGCGCAAGCCGTTTGCCGTGGTTGCCGCGGGCCGGCTGCGGGGGGACGAAGTGTTCGACTCGCTGGCCGCGGGGATCGCCCTGCCCAATGTGACGCCGCCGCCGACCCCTGCCACCGACGCGATCCGCTTCCCCCCGCCCCCCAAGAGCACGCGCGACCTGGTGAACGAGGCCTTCGGTTTTGACCCGTCATCCGACCAGAGCAACGTGAACCGGACGATGCAGCAGGCGATGCTGCTAATGAACAACAAGCAGATCCAGGCGCAGATTGACGCCTCGCCCAGCTCCGGCACAATGCTTGCAAAAATCGTCGCCGCCGAATCCGACGACACGGCCGCTGTCACCAAGCTCTACCAACAAGTCCTGGCCCGCAAGCCGACGCCGAAGGAACTCGACATCGCCCGTGAGCACATGAAGTCGGTCGGCGACCGCAAAACCGGCTACGAAGACCTGCTCTGGAGCATGGTGAACAGCGCGGAGTTTTTGTCGCGGAGATAAGTGGTCCGCTCGCTCCGCGAGCGGAAGCCCTAGGGTAGGAGTATGAAATCGACTGAATCAGCAAACGAGGCGAATCCTTGGCTGGCAATGGCAGGTTCGCTCAAGGACAGTCCGCTATTTGATGAATGGAAGGCAGCGGTCGAGGAGTATCGACGGCAGTGCGACGTTCGTGATGGTGTTGAGCTTGATCGTCCCTATCCAAAGCCGGAGGGTCGAATGTTGGCAGCAATTTGCGAAGCTGATTTCCAACTAAATGAGATGTACACCCGCCACGAAATCAACGAGGTTCTCGGCGGGTCCGTTCGATCGTTTCTTCCAACTGTAAATGGCGAGGTTGTGTGCGGTTGCTTCGACCCGAGCGACAAAATGAATCCTCATGCACCTGAGGAGATTCTGTTCGGAGAACCGTATCCAACGCCGGTGATCGACAAGGCCGCGACGACCGTCTTTGAAATGGGACAGCGCGGTGAAGACATTCCCGTCTTCCTTAAACGAGGCTCGAATCAATGGGAGTATATTGGTCGATATTTGTGCATCGGGCTAACTCGCGATGCGAGAGTCGTTCGTCGAAAGAGCGAGGAAAGCCCGGATCGTCGGCCCTTTGTCGGAATCCTTCGATTTGAGCGAGTGGGATCTCACCTGTCACCGCTCCGCGGCTGAGGCATTGAAGCATAGCGAGCGGCAGAGATGGCATCAGTTTACCTTGAAACGACAATCCCGAGCTACCTGACGGCGTGGCGCAGTCCCGACCTCGTCATGGCCGCCCGGCAGCAAATCACGCGAGAATGGTGGGACACAAGACGCGGCGATTTCGATTTGTTCATTTCACAACTGGTCATCGATGAAGCAAGCGCCGGCGACGCTTCGGCAGCGGCACGCCGGCTGGAGGTTCTCGAAGGGATCACGCTGTTGGAATTTGGAGACGATGCCAACGCCCTTTCCAAATTGCTAGTTCGCGAACTGTCCTTGCCATTGCGTGCTGAGTCCGACGCAGTCCACATCGCGATGGCAGTGGTGAATGGCATCGATTATTTGCTAACCTGGAATTGCACGCACATTGCCAATGCGGCGCTGCGGCCGAGAATTGAACAGGCCTGCCGTGCGTTCGAATACCGAATGCCCGTGATTTGCACTCCCGAAGAACTGAAGGCGGTACTCCCATGAAACTTGATCCCGTCCTTGCTGAAATCCGCGCGACGCGCGAAGCGTTTTCCGAGCGCTTTCACGGCGATATCGACGCGATGCTTGCCGACTTGCGCAAGCGCCAGGCAGAGGGGGGCCGGAAGTCGGTTCGTTTGTCTCCGAAGCGATTGACCCCGGAAGAGCTTGCACGGCCAATTTACCGTGTGCCCGTCGCGACCCGATCATAATACTATGGAACGAAAGTTATGCTCCGCACATTCGCATCCGCACACGTTACCGGCGAGGGCGTTGCCAGCCGCCGCGGGTTTTTGAAGTCGCTGGCCGTGGCAGGCGGGACTGGCGCGATCAGCCTGAGCTGGCGCGATATGTTGCTGGCCAAGGCCGCCGAGCTGAAACAGGCTGGCAAGAAGATGATTTTGCTGTGGATGGACGGCGGGCCGTCGCAGTACGACACGTTCAATCCCAAGCCGGGGTCGGAGTTTCAGGGGCCGACGCAAGCGATCGATACCAAGGTGCCAGGGATACAGATTGGCGAGCACTGGCCCAAGACAGCCCAGGTGTTCGACAAGATCGCCCTGATCCGCTCGATGGTTAGCGACGAACGCGATCATTTCCGGGCGATCAAGCTCGTGCGGACCGGCTATCCGATCAAGCCCACGATTCCCTATCCGACGTGGGGCAGCGTCGTCGCCCGCGACCGGTTCGATCCGGGCTTCGACCTGCCTGCGTTCGTGCGGATCGGCAGCCCGCGGATCAAGACCCGCGACGTTAATAGCGGCGTCCTGGGACCGCGGTTCGAATCGTTCAAGATCGCCGAGCCGGGCAAGCTGCCCGAGGACGTGCATCCGACCGTGCCGGCCGATGTTTTGCAGCGACGGCTGGCGCTGGCGGCCAGGCTGGACAGCGAGTTCGCCGCCCGCGGCAGCGCCCGGGCCGCCCGTGAGCAGCGCGAAATCTATGATCGCACCAGCCGCTTCGTCCTGAGCCCCATGCTCGACGTGTTCAACCTCGACAAGGAAACCGATGCATTGCGCGACGCCTATGGCCGCAATGCTTTCGGCCAGGGGTGCTTACTCGCCCGGCGGCTGGTCGAGGCGGGGGTGAGCTTTGTCGAGGTCATCAACAGCGGCACGCTCAATGACCAGGGCTGGGACACGCACAAGCGAGGCTTCAAGGAGAACCCGATTCTGGCCGGCGAAACCGACAGCGGCTATGCGATGCTGCTGACGGATCTTGCCCAGCGGGGCCTCTTGGACGACACGCTGGTCGTGTGGATGGGCGAGTTCTGCCGCACGCCGAAATATGAGGACAACGCCGGCGGGCGGAACCACTACAGCGAAGGCTGGCTGGTGGGCCTGTCGGGCGGCGGCGTGAAGATGGGGCAGGCGATCGGTGCGACCGACGCCGACAATGTGAAGGTAACCGACCGGCCGATCGGCGTCTCGGACCTGTTCGTCACGTTCTGCCACGTCCTGGGCCTGAATCCGCACGACGAATACACAACCGAACTCAACCAGCCGCTGAAGCTGGTCGAGGGGGGCGAGGTGATCAAGGAGTTGTTTTGAAGGGCGAGCGGAAAGCGTGAGCCTCCCGATGGCGATGAGTAGCGCCAAGTCGCCCTATCGGGAGGCTTACGCCTCCCGCTCGCCGGAAGTCAGTTCATAATCTCGCGCACGCTGCCTTCGATCGTGCGGCAGATATCGTCGAGCTTCAGGTCGTCCTCGTGGTCGCCGAAAGGGTCCTCGATCTCTTCGGCGATCAATTCCACGCCGAGCATGAAATAGGTGATGAGGGCCATCACGGGTACGGACCACCAGTCGAAGTCCTTCACCAGGCCCCAGGGGAGCGTAATGAGGTAGATGGCGATCGACTGGCGGATGAACCAGCGATAGGAGATCGAGATGGGCGACTTCTGAATCCGCTCGCAGGCGCCGCAGACGTTCATCAGCGACGACGCGTGCTGATCGAGAAACAAAAGCTCGAAGCCGCCGATCTGCTCGGCTTGCCGCCAGCGTTCGAGCTGGTCATAGATTTTTTCCGAGAGATACGCGGGGACATGCTGCGGCCGCTCGGTGCTGCTCTCGAAGCCGGGGAGCTGGGCCAGCTCGATGCCGCCGCGGAGGTGCCCCTTGAGGGCGTAGGCAAAGTCGATCAGCCACTGGCCGAGCTGGTCCTTTTCGGATTCGTCGGCTTGCACGCACGTTTCGACCTTGATGGCCAGGTTGCGGCTGTCGTTGACGAGTTGGCCCCAGAGTTTGCGGCCTTCCCACCAGCGGTCGTAGGAGGTGTTGGTGCGAAACACGAGCAGCGTGCCGAGCACCAGGCCGAGCACGGCCAGGAACTGCGAGCCGAGCTCGATGAATTCGTCGAAGAACGTGTACTCGATCCAGCAGACCAGGGCGGCATAAACGACGGAGACCGCGACGGCGCCCCAAATGCGGGCGGCGATCGGCGTGCTGTGAAGCGACGTGAGGACGGCGACCCAAGGACGAATCATAGGCGATTGGCGGCAAGCGGTCGGCAAAGTACGGTGAGCGATTGATAGCGTAACCGAAACCGGGCACTTGGGAGAGACGGACATGGTCCAGCAGCTTGTGGCCGGCGTCCACCACTTCAAGCGGCAGGTGTTCCGGCAGCAGCAGGAGCTGTTTGCGCGGCTTGCTCAGGGGCAAAGTCCGCAGACGCTGTTCATCACCTGCTCCGATTCGCGAATCGATCCGAACCTGATCACGCACACCGATCCGGGCGACCTGTTCGTGATCCGCAACGCGGGCAATATCATTCCGGCTTACAGCGCGGCCAGCGGCGGCGAGATCGCGTCGATCGAATTCGCGATCATGGGCGTGGGCGTCAGCGACATCGTGATCTGCGGCCATTCGCACTGCGGGGCGATGAAGGGTCTCCTGCACCCCGAGTATGTGACCGAAATGCCCGCGGTCGGCCAGTGGCTCGCGCATGCCGAGGCGACGCGGCGGATCGTCAAATCGAAATATGGCCAGCGGGCCGAGAGCGAGCAGCTCGAAGTGGCGATCGAGGAAAACGTGCTCGTGCAAATCGAGAATCTACAGACCCATCCGGCGGTGGCCGTCGCGCTAGCCGAAGGGAAGCTGAAGTTGCACGCCTGGGTGTATGACATCGCGACCGGGGAGGTGTTTGCGTACGACGATGATGCCGAGCAGTACGTGCCGCTGGGGGACGTGCGGCCCGTGGCGCCGGGACCAACTGCCCGGCTGGCGGATGTGAAATCGGGGGATGCGCGGTTTCATGCGGAGACGTAACTCGGTAGCAGAACTCGCCAGAGTTCTGGCACCTGAATTCTGGCGAATTCAGCTACAGGCAGGTTACAAACCTGCCCTACCTAGCGCCTCGACGATTTTCTCGACGTCGTACACGCAGCCGCCCCAGGTGCCGCCGCCCACGCGCTGGAGGGCGGCCCAGAGTTTCGTTTCGGCGGGCAAGTCCTTGTCGGGCGCGAGGCCAGGCCGCGGCGGCCGGGCGGCGAGCACCGCGGCGCCTTCCGCGGGGGAGAAAGTACGCTGTCCATCGCCTACAAGATCCACAGAGCCGGTGAGCTCGTTGCGATCGACGACGATGCGGATCAGGTCGCCGTCGCGGACCTTGCCGATCGGCCCGCCCGCGAGCGCCTCGGGCCCGACGTGGCCGATGCAGGCGCCGGTGCTCACGCCCGAAAAGCGGGCGTCGGTGACCACGGCCACTTCGCGGCCCCACTTGAGGAACTTGAGAGCCGACGTGATCTGATAGGTTTCCTCCATGCCGCTCCCCATCGGACCGCGACCCATCAGCACCAGCACATCGCCCGGCT
Organism: Planctomycetaceae bacterium; assembly: GCA_022614795.1. GTDB lineage: Bacteria > Planctomycetota > Planctomycetia > Pirellulales > Pirellulaceae > CAYLLN01. The sequence continues at coordinate 26,215 of JAKEHX010000154.1, forward strand.
TGAGCGGCCGGTCCGATTGCCCCTTGATCGCGGCAATTGCCTCACGCTCGGTCGTGAAGACGCGCGCCGGGCCGATCTTGCGATAAACCCCGTCCGCATCGACCACGGCGGGGTCGATCGCGGTGGCCTTAATCACGGCGCCTTCCGGGCATAAGTTGCCGACCGGAAAGCAGACGGTGCTGGTGAGTCCACGGCGGCGGGCCTGATCAGGCGGGATGATCACGTCGTCCGGATCGATGCCGTCGCGCTCCTTCAGCAAGGCCCGCACCGCCTTTCGCCGCTCGGATTTCTCCCACCAGGCGAGCACGTCGTCGAGCGTTTGGCCGGTCACCGTAAGCACGTCAAGGTCCAACAGGCCCAGCTCGCGCAAATGCAACATGATTTCCGGTACACCCCCGGCCAGGAAGACGCGCACCGTCGGGTGATTCACCGGTCCGTTTGGCAGCACCGAGACGAACCGCGGGACGCGGCGGTTGACCTCGCTCCACTGGGCCACGGTCGGCCGCGCGAGGCCAGCCGCAAAGGCGATGGCCGGGATGTGCAAAAGCAGGTTGGTCGAGCCGCCACAAGCGGCGTGAACGACCATTGCGTTGCGGACACTCGCCTCGGTCAAGATGTCGCGCATTTTCAAGCCGCGAGCGACGAGCTGGCCCGCGGCGCGGGCGCTATTGGCCGCCAGGTCGAGCCAAACCGGCTGGCCGCTGGGGGCCAGTGCCGAGTGGGGCAGGGCGATGCCCAGCGCCTCGGCCACCACCTGCGAAGTTGCAGCCGTGCCCAGGAACTGGCAGCCGCCGCCGGGGGTGCCGCACGCAGCGCAGCCCGCGACTGCGGCCTCTTCCAGCGTGATTTCGCCATGCACATATCGAGCGCCGATCGTCTGCACCTTGCCCGCGTCTTCGCCTTTGGTCGGCGGCAGCGTCACGCCGCCCGGCACAATCACGCCGGGCAGTTCGCGGGCCGCGGCCAGGGCGATCATCATCGCCGGCAGGCCCTTGTCGCAGGTAGCCACGCCGATCACAGCCGAACGCTGCGGCAGCGAGCGGATCAGCCGCCCCAGCACGATCGCCGCGTCGTTGCGGTAGGGCAGGCTGTCGAACATCCCGGTCGTTCCCTGCGTGCGGCCGTCGCACGGGTCGGAGCAGTAGGCGGCAAACGGTACACCGCCCAGGGCTTTCACCTCACGGGCCGCCGCCTGCACGAGCAAGCCGACTTCCCAGTGGCCCGTGTGGTAGCCGAGAGCGATTGGCGTCCCGTCCTGCGCGCGGACACCTCCCTGCGTGCTCAGGATCAAATACTGCGGCCCCAAGAGGTCGGCCGGATTCCAGCCCATGCCGGCCGCTTGCGTCAGGCCGAACAGGTCGCCGCTCGACCAGTTGCGGAGCATCTCGTCGCTCAGCGGCAGCTTGCCCGCTGGCCCAGCGGCGTGCGTGTGGATTTCGCGCAAAGCGGGCGAGTTGCGTTCGAGCAGATCAGCGAGCGATGCAGCGGACATGCGGCGGTCTCAAGGCAAGTTGGGTTCGTTGACGGGCGAGGGTTTCTGGGAATCTCCAGGGCCCGCCCAAGCGCGAAAGGCGGCGACCATCAGCACGGGCAAGGCGATCGCCACGGCCAAGGCCAGCGGCAACGAATGGTACCGCTGGGCCAGCTCGCCGAACAGCGAGTAGGCAAGCGCCAGGCCCAGATTTGCCAAGAGCACCGGCGGCAGAAACTGCCGCCACGTCAGGCCATGCATGCCAAACAGGAGTACGGTCGCCTCGGCCAGCACAGGTACGCCGCGTCCTAGCACCAGGAGCAATGGCCCAAACCGCTCGACCAGGGCGGCGGTGCGGCGCACGTCGCCTTTTCGCGTCAGCCAGCCGGCGAGCCCCGGCCCGTAGCGCCGGGCGATCGCAAAGCCCACGATGGCCCCCAGGCTCATGCCCGTCCACGACGCGGCTGTTCCACCCATGGCGCCAAGCTGCGAGCCAGCGAGCGTGCTCACGAGGCTCGATGGAATTGGAAGAAACACGTCAGTGGCCAGCAGCAGCACGACGGCCGCGGCAACAATAGGAGCAGCGGGCGGGTGATCGCGCCAGGCACCGAGCCACGCCTCCACGCGCTCGCCGAAGAGCAAAAACGGCACGATTGGAATCGCCAGAACGACGATCATCGGCAGCATCGGACGAAGCAAATCACGCACGGCCAGGCTCACCATAGTCGCCTTTCGCTCCGCTAACGGCGACACTACCGAATCGGCAAGAAGCACCTATAATCAACCTACTCAGCGAGCAGCCGCCCGTCTCCCCCCGCTTTCTTGAACGACATCCGCCGCGATGAATCTCGATCGGGCCCTGCATTACATCACGGCCGCTTTGGCGGTCATGGGGGCGCTGTTTCTTGGATTGGGCCACGAAAGCGTGGTCCTGCCGCTGGCTTTGGGACTGGCCGCCGTGGTGTCGGTGGGCCTGTCCAGACGCTTCCCTTGGCTGCGGCTCAACTGGCTGATCGCGAATCTGATGGCTCTCACGGCCGTCGTGTGGTCGATGCGGAGTTTTCTCAACAGCCGGATGGAAGATCAGCTCCTGGCGATCGCCGACATGCTCGTCTACCTGCAAATTGTGCTTCTGTTTCAGGAGAAGACAGCGCGGGTTTATTGGCAGCTCATCGTGCTGAGCTTGCTGCAAGTGGTGGTTGCCGCGGCGCTGAATCTCGGGCCGCAGTTCGGACTGCTGCTTGTGGCCTATATGTTGATGGCCATGTTGGCCCTGGTGCTTTTGTGTTCGTATCGCGAATGGCGAAAGTTCCGGCCGGCCTTGCCCGACTTGCCAGCCGCGGCCAGCCTGCTGGGCGAGCCGTTGGCAGCTTCGCCGCACTCAGCCGCCGCCGTCGCGGAGGGCACGCGACTGGCCGCGAAAGTGCGGCAGTCGGCCCTGCTGGGCCTGGCGACGGTCGCCTTTGCCGGTGTGTTCTTTTATGCCACACCGCGAAACCCGCAAGGCGCCTGGTCCGACTTGCGACGCGGCGCCAGCATCTCGTCCGGCTACAGAAACCAGGTAACCCTCGCCGAGTCGGGCCGGATCCACCTAAGCAACCAGCTTGTGATGCGCGTCTCGGTTTCGTCGGCATCCACGCGGGAACCTTATGCACTGGTTTCCGAGCCCTATTTTCATGGGCTGGCTCTGTCCGACTACTTGCACGACAGCGCCGGAGGCCGCTGGATCGTCGGCCGCCTGCCGCGTCCAAATGCCGGGCCACTTCCGCTGAGCCCAGCCAATCAAACCGTCCCGATCGCCAGCCTGGTACGCCAGGACTATCTGCTCGAGGGGGGAGCGAACCAGTTGTTCGCAATCTTGCCCATTTATTCCGTGGACGGCACACCGAGCGAAATATCGGTCCGCCCCAGTTCCGGCCGGCTGGTACACAACATGTCGCCGGACGAATCGCGGCCAATGCGCGAATTCCGCTATTCGATCGCCACAAGCAGTCTGCGCAACGGCCGGCAACTCCGGGGAATCCCGCATCGCGTTCGCAACATCACAGATGGGGACAAGGTCTTCCTCCATAATGAGAGCCTGTTTCTGACGCAATTCGATCAGCAGCGGTTTGCAGGACTGGCGGCGCTGGCTGACCTCGTGATCCGCGAAGCCGGCGTCGAGCAGGCCGGGCGGCTCGAGCAAGTGCTGGCACTCGAGCGCCACTTTACCGAACCGGGGCGCTATCAGTACTCGCTGAACCTTGACTACAAGCGCGATCCCCAGCTCGACCCGATCGAGGATTTCGTCGTCAATCACCGGACCGGCCACTGCGAGTATTTTGCCAGCGCCCTGGTGATGATGCTTCGCAGCCGCAAGATTCCCGCCCGCATGATCATCGGCTATCGCGGGGGCGACTTTAACACGATCGGCAATTATTACCAGGTGCGGCAGCGACACGCCCACGCCTGGGTCGAGGCCCTGCTCCCAGCAGACGAGGTCCCCGAATGGGAACTCGCGGGAACTCCCTCGGGGGGCGGAACCTGGTATCGGCTCGATCCGACGCCGCCGTCGCTCCGCCTGGCGGTGGCCAGCGACCAGGAGGGCATCGCCGGGCAGGTCATGCAGACATTTGACTATGCTGAATTGTTGTGGCGGGATTATGTGCTCAGCCTCAATGCGATGAAGCAGCGCGACTCGATCTACGACCCTGTTTCCAGCCGGGCGCTGAACGCGCTTCCGGCTTGGGCCGAAACAGCGGGAATGGGCCGCCGGTTTCGCTGGCTCGCGCGGCTGGTTGGCATGAATCCTGACGCGAAGGCGGCGGCCAATTCGCCCACGCCACGGGCGTTTGACTGGCGGTCGGGCGTGTTGGCGATGGGTTTGGCCCTCATCGCGATCGGCGCGGCAAACGGCATCTACCTCGTGCTCATGCGGTGGGGGCCGGCGCGGCGGCGCGTCGCGGCAGGCGCTCGTCGCCAGCGCTCGCTCGTGCCGGCGTTCTACCGCCGGCTGGAGTCGCTTCTAGCCTGTTTGCCGCTGCGGCGAGAGCCGGGGCAAACCGCCCGAGAGCTGGCCGAGCGGGCAGCGGAGCGCCTCGACCACGCCAGCATCGCCGACCCTCTTCTTCACCCGCACGTCGCCCAGCTGCCGAGGGAGATTGTCGACGCCTATTACCGCGTCCGCTTCGGCGGAGCCGCCCTGGACAGCCACGAACAGGCCGCGATAGAACATGCGCTGGCGGAATTGACTCCCGCGGTCCAGCAAGCGCAAAGATGAAAATCGGCATCGTCGGCTATCAGGGCTCTGGCAAAAGCACGCTCTTCCATTGGCTCACAGGGGTCGCCCCCGACCCGGCATTGGCCCACACGATTCAGTCGGCGATGGCGACCGTGCCCGATGAGCGCATCGAGCCGCTGTGCAAGATTTACATGCCCAAGAAGATCACTCAAGCGGCAATTGAAATCGTCGATACTCCTGGACTTTCCCGCACCCATGAGGGGAGCGCCGTCAAGCTGGCAATGATCCGCGAGGCCGGGGCGCTGATCGTTGTGGTCGCCAATTTCGGCGACGCCGACGCGGCCGGCGACCTTCAGAACTTCGAAGACGACCTGCTAATCGCTGATCTGGACATTCTCACAGGCCGGGTCGAGCGGCTGCGGGATTCGCTCAAAAAGCCGCGGCCCAACCGCGAAAAGGAACAGGAAGAGCTGGACCTGCTGGCGCCGATTCTGGTGGAGCTGGAGGCGGGCAAGGCAATCGCCAAATTGCCGCTCTCGCTCGAGCAGCGGAAGGCGATCAAGTCGTTTCAGCTATTTAGCGACAAGCCCCGGCTAGTGATTGTCAACATTGCCGACGATGACGCGGACCCCGGGCGGTTCGCCAAGCTGGCCCCGCCCGGAACAGAGCTGGTGGCGCTATCGCTGACGCTCCAAATGGACCTGGCGGCGATGTCCCCCTCCGAGCGGGACGAATTCTGCCGCGAAATGCACGTCGAGCCGTTCGATCGTGACTCGCTGCTGCGGCGGATCATGACCGCTTCGGGCCAGATGCTGTTCTTCACCGCCGGCGATAAGGAGGTCCGCACGTGGCTCATCCGGCAAGGGGGCACGGCCCTGGAAGCTGCGGCGGGGATTCACACCGACCTGGCCAAGGGCTTTATTCGGGCGGAAACCATGACCGTCGCCGACCTGGTCCGCCTGGGAAGCGAGCGCGAAATCAAAGCCGCCGGTCTGATGCGGCAAGAGCCGAAAGATTATGTAATTCGGGACGGCGACATTATTACGATTAAGCATAACTGAGTCATTTGTCATTGGTCACTTGTCATTAGTCACGTGCTTGACCTTTACCCCTGACCCTGAACTCTGACCACTGAACCTTGAACCCTTGGCCGCAACCAATCATCAACCCGAAGTCCTGCTCTTCACCGACGGTGCGTGCAGCGGCAATCCCGGCCCGGGCGGCTGGGCGTTCATCATGAAGCACGTTGCCAGCGGCAAAGTACTGGAAAAGTCGGGAGCCGACCGCGAGACGACCAATAACCGCATGGAGCTGCAAGCCGTGATCGAGGGGCTCTCGGCCCTCAAGCGGCCGTGCCACTTGGAGCTGTTCACCGACAGCGAATACGTCCGCAAGGGACTCTCTGAGTGGATGGCCGGCTGGAAGCGCAACGGCTGGAAGAAGCGGGAAAAGGGGTCGCTCAAGCCGATCAAGAATGCCGAGCTGTGGCAGGCCCTCGACAAGCTGATCGCGCCCCACCAGATCAAATTCACCCGCGTCGCCGGTCACAGCGGCCATCCCGAGAACGACCGCTGCGACGAGCTGGCGGTGGAGGCGTATCAGCGGTTTCTCTGATCAAAGCCCCGACCAGTGGTCGGGGTGATCGCGCGCTCGATCCTCCATCATGAAGTGCTGCCGGCATCGGAGCGTCAATTGCATGGCACCCTGACCACTGGTCAGGGCTTTGGGAGCTGCTCCCACGCATCGATGCTGCCCGCAACGATCGTGCGCTGGCCAAATTCGGTGGCCAGCACCAGCCCGCCGCAATCGTCGATGCCGCGGCATACGCCGACGACGCGCCGCCCACCCAGATTGGCCGTGACCGCCTTCCCGACGAGCAGGCACCTCTGCCGATAATCGGCGGCCAGCGTGCGAAAGCTGGACTTGAGGAGTGTGCTCCAACGATATTCAAACCGATCGAGCACCGCCAGCAGCATTTCGGTCAGATCGCGCGGAGCGCCGTCGACATCAACCAGCGCGATCGCACCTGGCAAACTGTCCCCCATGCTCCGTCCCGGCTCCTGGCCCCTGACCCCTGGCTCCTGACCCCTGGCTCCTGTCCCCTGGCTCCCGGCCATCGAGTTATTCGCGTTGATTCCGATCCCCACAATCAGCCGCTCGCTCTGGCCAGGCGCCGATTCACACAAGATGCCGCACACCTTGCCGCCATTCAGATAGACGTCGTTGGGCCACTTGACACGCCACTGGGCTCGCGGCGCAAGCGGCTCCAGGGCCTCACACACCGCCAGGCCAGCGACCAGTGCGACTTGGGAACGGGTCTCTGGCGGCAAGGCTTCGGCCGGCGCTTCCAAGAGCAGTGAAAAAGTCAAAGCGCCGTCGGCCGACCACCAGCGATTACTGCCGCGGCCGCGTCCTCCGGTCTGCCGCTCGGTCAGCACCAAGAGCGGCAACGGCAGCTCATCCCGCGCCGCCAATTCCAGGGCCCGGTCGTTCGTCGAACCGACGGACTCGTGGTAATCCACGTGCCGTACCAAGCCGGAGCGGGTAATGCGGGAGAGGTCGAACATTAGCGTCAAATGTCGAATGTCGAAAGTCAAATGAAGAATGTACTCGGTCTGTCCCTCATTCGAATGCCGTCACTCGTCATTGATTCGTCATTCAGTTTTCGACATTCGTCATTCGGCTCTCGGCGAGTCACTCCACCCTGAGCAATAAATCCCCCGTCTCCACCCGGCTGCCGGGCTTGACGAACACTTCGGCCACCTTCCCCTGCACTTCGCTCGCCAGCGTCGTCTCCATCTTCATCGCCTCAAGCGTGAACAGCTTTTGCCCCTTGGAGACCTTGTCGCCGGGCTTGATCGAAACGGTCACGACCATCCCAGGCATGCTCGCCCCCACCTGCTTTGGGTCGTCCGGATCAGCTTTTACGGCCTTGAGCGTGGTCGCCTCGAGCGAGCGATCGACGACGCTCACGTCCCGCGGCTGGCCGTTGAGCTCGAAAAACACAGTCCGCGTCCCGTCAGCGTGCGGCTCGCTCACAGTCAGAAACTTGATGATCAGCGTCTTGCCTTCCTCGATATCGACCGAAATTTCCTCACCTAGCTCCTGGCCGTAGAAAAAGACCGGCGTCGGCAGCCGGCTCGTGTCGGAGTAGTTCCGGACGTGAGTCGTATATTCCTGATAGACCTTCGGATACAGCAGGTACGATAGCACGTCGCGCCGTGTCGGCTCGCGGCTGATAAGCGTGGCCACCTTCCCGGCCGCGGCCTCAAAATCAGCCGGGGGCAGGCTGGCGGCGGCCCGCCCCTTGACCGGCTTGCGGTCGCGGAGAATCCGCTCGAGGACTTTTTTGGGCCAGCCGCCAGGAGGCTGCCCCATCATGCCGGAAACCAGGTCGATCACGGACTCGGGAAACGCCAGGTCGCGCTCCCCTTCCAGAATGTCCTTACTCGTGAGTCCAC